>JAUIKP010000246.1 GCA_030430725.1 Nitrospiria bacterium | reverse complement strand
ACGGGAACTGCAGGCAAAGATTTACCATCCGGGAGCTTACCGTACCTTTTACATCCACGATCCAAAAGATCGCATGATTAGTGCGGCACCCTACCGAGATCGGGTAGTGCATCACGCATTGTGTAACATCATCGAGCAGCTCTTTGAACGAACATTTATCTACGACAGCTACGCTAATCGTAAAGGCAAAGGTACGCACAAGGCAATCGAACGTTATCACTATTATGCTCGCCAATATCCTTATGTTCTAAAATGTGATATCCGAAAATTTTTCCCCTCGGTAGACCACGAAATTTTCTTCTGTTTCAGAATGTTTGGCGATGCCAATAACTTCGTATTCTTTTCCTTTATAGTGACGATATCTGCCGGGTTGAATCATCGTAAAGCTCTGATCCTGAGGTGCCTGTGGTGTGTTCATAGGAGGTGTGTGTGTTGTTCTGTTTGAGTGGTGCCACAATCAGCTATGGAGTACCTCATCGGTGGGTCGGAGCGCAATTGGTTAGGCCTGTGAGTGGTGTTGGCGATATGCATAGAGGGCGATGCTCCCTGCGACTGTCGCATTTAATGGAATCGATGGATGGATTTGAGGAATGCACAGGCGTTCCAGAAACTGAAAGGGTGGAACACCTACCCCTTCCTCTCCAATAAGAAGCCGAACATGTTGAGACCATTGCACCGTAGACATATTCGTCCCGTGTAAATCTAATGCGGTAATCCATTGCAATGTTTCCGGGTCATTCAGTTCGGTGATGGAGCCTGCCCATTCTAAGGGCTGGACAAACACCGCGCCGCTACTGGCACGAATGACCTTCGGGTGGAAAGGGTGAACGGCTTCTTGAAGTAACACGACCTTCTGTACGTCAAAGGCTCGACAGCACCGGAGTAAGGCTCCAAGGTTCCCAGGGTCTCCGATCGGGCATAGAACTTCCAAGCCGTTGGGGGCCCTTTTGAGATCTCTCCGTAACATTTCGGGGATACCGCAGACCAGAAGCGGTTCTTTTGTCCCAAATACGTCCAGCTCCTGAAACAGGGCATGGGACAGTTCATAGTGAAGGGCCTGAGAAGGGAGGTCATTTCTGGAGGTCCACGATGGCGGAAGTAAAATTTCGTGGACCGTCACTCCCGAATGCGTCCCGATTTCCCTCCGGAGTTTATTCCCGGAAACAAGGCAGAGGCGATGACGTTTAATCCCATGAGAGTCAAGTAAGGACACCCATCGTTTGAAATGGGAATTTCGCCTACTGGAGATCGTGTATGGTGGATTCACGCGCCTACAGGACAATAAGAGTCAACGATGAAATTGAATATCAAGAGGTTCATTGAGGAACGTTGTTTTGTCGCAATTGGCGAAGAGCATAACAAATACGTGACTTAAGAGACATAGAGGAAAAACCGATAACGGAATCAAACCGTTACCCCGCTCTCCACATACATTGGTTTGGATAGTCCCCGGCATAGACAAAGGCAGAAGAGAATTGAAGAGGAGGAAGACATGATAGGACCGTGGTCTATTGGGAAAAACGATCACCATAAGGAGAATGGGACACAAAAAGAGCAAATCGCTAACGGTTCTCGGGCCATAGAGGTCTCGGGAGAGTCCGACAAGGCCGTAGAATCTTTGGCCAGGGTTTTACGATGCCTGGGCCGTCATGCGATTGAACTTGATCAACTCTCGGAAGCGGAAATAGAAAAGGAGTTTGAACGGTGGTCGAGGCATGTGTTGGTTGGCGCGCAGATTGATGGCGGCGATTCAAAAAAACGCGAGGCCTGTCCACGACGTGATTGGGGGGCACTCACACAATTTGTCAATGGCCATCGTCAAAAGGAAAAATCCTATGTGACACGAAATCTCCAAGATATGCGAACTGTTCTTTGCGAGTTTACCAATATCATGGGGCGCGCGTTTGTGGAGGATCTGGAAACCGATCAAAAAGTGACCAATCATCTCATTCAATTGCGCACGGCAACCGAAGACGGTTCCTTTCAGGATGTGAAGCAGGCCTTATTGGCTGTGGTTGAAAACATTAGTGCTTTTGTGGATGAACGACAAGAACGTCAGCAGCAAAGATTGGAAAAACTTGGAGAAAAATTGCGTACCGTTGAAGAAGAACTGGGGGGCGCACGAAAGCAAATGACGCTGGATGCATTGACCCAGCTGTATAACCGTGGAGCATTGGATCTTCAATTAGAACGAACAGCCAGTATGAGTTTTTTCTCTGGGACGGCAGCCTGTATTTTGATGGTTGATGTTGATCATTTTAAGCATGTGAACGATACATATGGCCATCCGGCTGGGGATGTGGTGCTACAGCAGGTGGCGAAACGTCTGGTGTCGACTTTCCCAAGAAAATCTGATTTTATTGCCAGATATGGAGGGGAAGAATTTTGTGTCTTGCTTCAGGGAGCCGACGGGGAACTGAGCCAACGATTGGGCGAGCGGTTGCTGGATGCGATAAGAGGCGAGAAATTTTTCTACCAAGATATCATCATTCCTGTCACGGCATCGATTGGTTTGGCGGCATTACTTCCTGGCGAAACCGGGCTTTCCTGGCTTGAACGTGCAGATCGTGCGTTATATCGGGCAAAGGACAATGGTCGGAACCAATTGTGTCTGGCGACTGAGAATGACGGAGTGGGGAAGAAAAGCTGAGTCAGAGTGGAGGGCGTTGACCCTGTCTAGCTGAATAATTGGGAATCAGTGGAGTTTAGCTGTTGTAAGGCTACTTGATGGATGTGGTTTATGTCTTCGAAGTTCCCGATCCGGCTGTGGAAAAAACTGGCAATTTGTGGAATTCCCGTCATCATGTGCTTAAGAATCGGTTCCCAATCTTCCGGTTGCACGGTTAAGCGACCCTGACTATTGTTACGGGCTGAGACAATGGCGGCTTCGGTATCGGGATTGATCCACATGTCCGCGATGATACCTGAAAGTGCCACGGTATCCACCAGCACTTGAAAGTCCAGCGGCGTCTCAAATAATTCAGGAGTATGACTGTAGAGAATGGCCACCTGAAACTCCTCAGGAAGTTGCCAAAGTTGGGCCAACCAGGCTCCTACCTGTGAATGGGCAACTCCCAAGTGTTCAAGTTCAACTTGGTGTAAGTTGCCATGATCATCCTGATTGTAACCCTGGAGTGAGGCCATTTCTTTTGAAGCCACCTCGTTTAATGCTAATAGTCCGATGTCCTGAAGCAGGGCACCAAGAAACATGAGTTCTACATCAGGAAAGGCGAAGTGTGTTCCAATGGCACGAGCTGCGACACTGGCCAGAATGGATCGCCGCCAAAATTTTACATGGTCAATCCCGGAAGTGGTGACCTCTTTCATGTCTTTAATTAAACGATAAAAGCAAAAAGATAGAGCCAGATTGGCGATCGTTGAAAATCCAAGCAAGGTCACGGCCTGTCCGATGCTGGTCACCTTGTGTCGAGACCCGCCGTAATACCCCGAATTTGCCATAAATAAAATTTGAGCCGCCATTCCCGGATCCTGACTTATAATCGTGGCCAATTCTGAGGCATTTGTTTCCTCATTTTGGCACATCTTGAGAATGGTCGAGGCCAGGGGGGACAGAATAGGCAAGGATTTACATCTTTTAATTCTGGCAAAAATCGTGGATCGCTCTTCGTCCTGAACCGGATCGAATGGAAGTATGAGTTGCATGAACAAGTCCTAGTGAGATGTAAGGTAGGAGGCAATGTTTATCACATCTTCGCCTGCCTCTTTTCGACGTCTTTTCCTTTTTCGGTCACAATACGACCTGGCTTAAGGAGGTTTCTCGGATAGCTTCATGGAGAAAACTTGGTTGATGATCTACCCGATGTCCGCTTTTGCGAAATCATGACTGACCTTACAATTCTGGCCGATATTCTAATCCTAAGCGAAAGGTCAAGGGCGGAGCTGGGAATCCGGCAAACTGTTCATATGAGGAGTTAGTGAGATTTTCGAGGGCTGCATAGCAACTCCATTCAGTAAAGGGATGGTAATTGACCGTGATGTCCGCCTTGGCAAATCCTCCTACTCGTGTGGTTTGTGTCGGAACTTGAAAATCAAAACTGGAACCGACCCATGTGACTTGGCTTTTGACATTGAGGGTCGGTGAAAGCTTCATCATGACCCCCACCCAACCGCGCCATTTTGGGCGGTTTCTTAGTTGAGCACCCGTTTCCGTCACGCGAGTGGTGAGGTGGGTGAGACTCGACTGGAAAGAAACGGCAGGGATTGGCGTAAGGGACAGGGAAATATTCCAACCATGAGTTTCTGCCTCATCAATATTGGCCAGGCGAATAATTCCTTGATTGAGGAGGTCGGGATCGAGGTCAATAAGGTTCCTGAACCGGTTGTGAAAGAATTCTATCGTTGCGGTAAATCTTTCATCGAATGTGTGATAGTCTAGGCCGACATCCCACCCCACGCTGGTTTCGGGTTGTAAGGAAGGGTTCCCAATCAAGGGGTCTCCTAAACTGGATAAACTGGGCAATTTGAACCCCTTTCCATAGCCACCACGAATCTGGATTGAGGCCAACAGTTGGTATTTCGCTCCAATCCTGGGGCTAATCTTCGGCTGGAACCCTTGTGAGAGATCGGCTCGAACACCGGAATTCAGGGTCAGTTTTTCCCACCAGATGGACGTTAATTCCGCAAAGGTTCCTCCGAGTGTCCGTCGGATGGCAAAGTCATCTGGCTGGTCAGAGGAGCCTCCGAAGGAACTCAGGTCTTGCGTCCCGTCCCGTCTTCCGCGTTCATGAGTCAGTTGTTCGCCAAGTGAAAATTTCCATTTGGGGCTGAGCGTCCAGGTTGTCGTCAGGCGTGTTTGAAAACGGGTATAAAGAGTTTCAAAGTCAGCCGGAGGCAGAGCATAGGTGGTTGGAGTCGCAAGAATTCCGGGGTTTGACACGTCTTGAAGTCTCCGAGTGACGCTCAGAAATACCTGATGCTGCCAACCCGAAGGAATGTGAAATGAGGCGGACAAACCGGTCAGAAATTCCTGGGTCTTTCGTCGTTCGGTTTCCCGGAGTAACGCCAGTTTCGACCCACCACTGCCTTCCGGAAAACTCCGGACCGTCGAATCTGTATATTGCCCGTTCAGTTGAATGTCAAAATTGGGATCTGTCAGTATGGAAAAATTCCATCCGGCCGAGTCCATCAAAAATGAATCTTTCTCGATTTGCTCTCCATTTTGGGTATGGGACAGCGTCAGATTGGCAGATAATGGTCCAAGAGATCCTCCGGTTTGGATAAGCCCTTTGAGATAATCGTATCGACCTCCTTCCCCCAAAAGGCGAAAGGAGGGAGCCGTGGAAGCAGATTTGGTAATAAAATTGATTGCGCCCGCCATCGCTTCAGAACCATAAAATGCCGAGAGAGGCCCCCGAACAATTTCTACTCGCTCGATCCGATCAATAGGAATCGTGGAAAGATCAACTGATCCCCCTCGCTGGTTCGTTGAGTCATTCATGGGGACACCATCCAGCATAATCAAGGTGAAGTTGGGATCGGCACCTCGGAGATACACTGAGCTGATTCCGCTTCTCCCGCTCATCTCATCGGTATGGAGTCCTGGGACTTGTTGGAGGATGGTGGTGACACGATTGGGCTGAAGGGGGGCAATCTGTTCCGCGTTGAGGGTCGTAATGCTT
>JAUIKP010000245.1 GCA_030430725.1 Nitrospiria bacterium | reverse complement strand
TGTCCTGGCTGACTATCACATGCCTATTATGAGTGGACTGACCTTATTAGAACGAGTCAACGGGACCTTGAACGGCAGAACCCCTCGTGTCATCCTGCTCAGTGGAGTTATTGACGAAATACATAAGCACAAAGCCATGGGACTTGGCGCTTATGCGATTATTGACAAACCCTGTAATTTTCGTGAACTTGTCGAAAAAGTAAACGAGGCGCTCGATTTCTAATTTCCTCTCTCCCGTTTTGATCTCACTAAAGATCCTATCCGCCTGGACAACTCAAGAGTAACCCCTTTGTAGGACCGTACCCCGCACCACAGCTAATGTTCTCAGACATTGTCAATCCATTCTTCTAGAAATCAGCCAACCTCCGCTCGGGCACATAAAACTTCCCATTTTGAACTACCACCCGTTGGACTCGCCACCGGTCGAATTCTCTCAGAGGATGGAGCACAAATCCGACCTTCGGAATAGCCCATCAAGGAATCAGCCTTTAGAATCTCCCTCAAACGATTTCGTCCATAAGCCCCTGTAGGGTGTCTCTCAGGTTCCGGTTAAGAGCGAAACGAAAAGCACCCGTTTTCCCCTATCCGATTCAATCAACAGATATGGTGAACTCACGGGACCACACCGTGTATTCTTTCCTGGCGGCGCAGGACAGACGGGAAGCCTATATCACAAACTCTTTGCTTGCGGGGTTATCGCCGATGGTCACCGGCAAAAATCATCGAATATCTGAGCGGAACCCATGATGGCTTGGTCACAAATATGTTCAGACCTCTCCGATTTTCCGGAATGGTGAGGGCCGGGCGGCTTTCCATCGTCGCCACTATTGATTCCGGAATGTTTCATGAAGACCAGGGAGACTCCTTGGAAGAACGCATTTGAATGATGGCAATCCGCCCTCACCCATTTGCTTTCCACACATGGAGCGACCAATATAACCGGTCAGCACTTCGGTCCAACCTATGAGGTAAACTCATGATAGATTTTTCGTTCCTGCTTTCTGACTAATGAAAAAGACTAAAACTCTCGCTCCTGCATACACCCTTGAAACAGATAGTGTGCGGACACCGCCTTGGCTCCAACTCACCTAATCACCAGATGCCGGAGTAAGAGGCAACCGACTCCAGGACTCTCCGGCATCCGAGCTTCGGTACAGCCCTCCTCCATTGGTACCGACATACAAAGTGCGGGGATCCAGGGGACTCATCTGAAGACTGCGAATACTGGTTGCCTCCAATCCATGAATTTTCGGTTGCCAGGTTTTTCCTCCGTCCTCACTTTTTTGAACCCGATCACTCGTCGCCATATACAAAATTGACGGGTTGGTGGGATCCAGTTGAATGGCACTAATGTAGGCATGTTGAATACTCCCTCCGACCTTTGTCCAATGTTCGGCCTGGTCGGTTGATATATAGAGTCCATCCGTGGTCCCTGCATACACCACATCACTATTCGTGGGATCAACTACAATTCCATTTACTCCCAACGCCATTGAAGCCATTTTGGCATCTGAGGCCACCATGCCCGTCGATGATTTCTCCCAACTCTCCGCGGCATTGAGGGTGCGATAGACACCTCCCGTAGTCCCTGCATATAAGACGTTTGGACGCTGAGGATCGATTGCCAGGGTCACCACAAAACTCACCTCCGTCATTCCTTGCATCCGTTCAGTCCAATGTCGACCGCCATCCAAGCTTCGAAAAACCCCGACCGTTGTCCCCGCATAAACCATCTCCGTCCCCAAAGGATTAAACACAATCTGATTGACAATAGCCGAGATCGTGCCTTTCTGAATCCCCGAACTGTAGGGATGCCATGTCCTTCCCCCATCCGGGCTTTTATAAGTCCCATCGCCCATCGTTCCAGCAAACACGGTGGCAGACAGTTTGGGATCAATGGCAAGACTAATCACGCGGGTCCTGGTTAATTCGCCCTCAAATCTGGTCCAGGTAGCCCCCGTATCGGAAGACTTATAGACGGCCTCATCCGTGGCCACGTATATAATGTTGGGTTTGGTGGGATGTAAGGCAATGGACACAATGGTATCGCTTCGTTGACCACAGGCCGTCAATCCAAGGAACAAGGCCACAACGAAGGTCACAAAAATTCGGGACATGTTAAAGGGGATTTTCATTGCCAAATGTCAAGACGTCACACCTTATTGTGATGGACGATACGGTTCGGCATATCCAGTCAGTTCGACATAGCCGTGGCCTTGAATATTCTCTCCCTCCCATAGCCCGGTGACATCCACAGCGCCTTCCCAGTATGTCACTGCAGTACTTCGCTTCGTTATAAGTTCTTGATTGGCCATTCTGGGGGAGATATCCAACTCGATCTTTTCCGACGGAATAGATAACGTCCATTGATTAGGGTAACGCGCACCACTAGCGGGACTGGTCCAATGGCCTTGAACGCTTACATCGATCGCTTCAAGGGAAAGGGAGGTCGAAGACCCATTTGGCCTCACCAACGTTCCACTGGAGGCAGGATCAAAGGTTCCATCCGCACGGCGAAGCCCATAGGCCATGATGTCATAGTCATTCTGAAGTTGCAGGCTGAACCAATCCCATCCAACGAGACCTTCCGAGAGGTCTGCAGATCCAAACTCATGATCCATCCAACTGAGGCCATTGACCGCCAACGTCTCTCCCTGTACCACAACCGACCCGGTAGTCCCAAGACGGGTCATTGAGTAATAATGGGAGGTGGCCTCTGCCTCCTTGCCTTTCCGGCTCACGCCCTCTGTGCCATGAATAACGGGGGGTTTACTCGATTCGAGCGTCAAATCAATGGAAAACCCCTCAGCCTGCGCCTGAAGATGAAATTGTCGATGATCGGGTGCCACCGCTTTTAGCAACCACCGGTCGATCCATACATGGAGCCGATCCACTTTGGCTCCGGCCTTGTTGATTCCGGCACGACTCAGTTTCTCTGCAAACCGGAATTGCTCATTCGCTTCGTCGGTTAATGCGAAATGGGCAAAGTACAGGTGACGCATGGCCCATACAGAAGGATTGCTCCAGGCATCAGGTGAGTCAATTCCGCGACGAAAAAACGTCAATTCGTACCCAAACCGGCGGCCATTCGTGCTTGACAGGTGCCCGGTAAAATACCACCACTCTGTCTGAAATTGCTCATGACTGCCATGATCACGGGGGAACGCATAAACGTATCCGGGACGGGCAGGAACAAATTCGTGAAGTCCAGCGCTGGAGGTTTCCCCAAAGACCGCCGAAATCCCAAGGAGTGGAAACATGAACAGAAGCGAGATCTTTCGCCACCAGGATCCCGTGCTCACCTCCGGACCTCCAGAACCGTCGCGTGAGTAAAGGCCGTCGTCCACTTCATGTTTCCGTTTATACCACGACCTTTCATAGCGTACAAATCCCTTGGCACACAAGGACTTTCTCAGTTTAACGAACTCCTTTGTGACACAATCTTACGTTGACTTTCTCGAAAATTCTCCGCTATCGTACCCTATGTCTTCAGATTTTCCATCAGCCGAATTCGGGACATTTCCAATACCGGACATCGTGCCAATATTTCCACTGCCCAACGTTGTGTTTTTCCCTGAAACCTATTTGCCACTCCACATCTTTGAACCCCGTTACCGGGAAATGGTGCATGACGCATCCGGTCAAGGAGATTGCATTGGCATGGCCTTGCTCAAGGACGATTGGGAAGACAAGTATGAGGCGGATCCCCCGATTTATCCCATTGGATGCGTTGGACGAATTATCAGCTCCCACAAGCTGGCTGACGGCCGGTTCAACATTGTCTTGCAAGGTCTTCAGCGATGCACTTATGAAGTCCAAGAGGTCTCGACTCCCTACCGCCAGGCACGAATTATTCCGAATGCCCAGAAGGGAGTTCCCTCCCTGGACACCGAAACCCGCATCAATCTGGAGCAAATCACCCAAGAATATTTGACCTGGAAAAAAGCTCATGAGTTGTGCCAGGTGATCGCTTCTGGCAAACTCACGGATTCCATTCTCGTTCATAACCTTTCAGCCGGTCTTGATTTGTCACCCGTGGAAAAACAATTTTTACTTGAATCCGGCCATCTCATTCAGCAAGCTCGCCGCCTGATTGATCTCATCCGCTTTAAACTTGCCGATCTTCGAACGGCACAAGGATAACACACCATGTCTGATGCCGTTGCCATTGAGGTTAAAGGGCTGGGGAAAACCTATGACACCGTGACTGCGGTGAAGAATCTCTCCCTGTCCGTCGAACGAGGAGAGATTTTTGGCCTCCTGGGACCCAACGGGGCAGGGAAAAGCACCACGCTTCGAATTTTAATTACGACCCTTAGTCCCACGTCCGGGACCGCAACCATTTTCGGACATGATGTCGCGAAAGAAGCCGATACGATCCGGCGGATGATCGGCTACGTTCCACAAGAACGGGCAATCGACCGCTTTCTCACCGGTCGGGAGCATCTGCTGTTACTTGCCGACCTCTATCATCTCCCAAAGAATGAGGCCCTTACCAGGATTGCATCGCTTCTGAAGCTGGTCGATCTGGAGGAACATGCCGATCGCGTGGCCAAAGGATATTCCGGTGGGATGAAACGCAAACTGGATATTGCCTGCGGGTTGTTGCCCAATCCCAAGGTCCTTTTTTTGGACGAACCCACACTCGGGCTTGACGTTCAAAGCCGCCTCAATATTTGGCAATACCTGCGGCAATTGCGCGAGCAGGGCATGACCATCGTCATGACAACCAATTACCTGGATGAAGCCGACCAGCTTTGTGATCGAATTGCCATCATCGACCGGGGAGAAATCCGCGCCATCGGCTCTCCAAAAGATTTAAAGGCCAGTTTGGGTGGCGATGGCGTCTGGCTGACTCTTGGAGACCCTCAGCCTCAGATCCTCGAAACTCTCTCAACCGCCCTGAAAGCCCTGCCTTTCGTGCGTGCCATTCGTCCCACGTTACAAGGGCTGGATATCCGCGTCGATGCTCCCGAGAAGGCCTTACCCGCTATTCTCGAGACCACAAATCAGGTAGGATGTCGCCTCGATGGAATCGAATATCATCGGCCACGGCTAGACGACGTATTTGTGGCTCACACAGGCCGGTCCCTCAAAGACCTACCCCCTGAACCTACGACCTAAGATCTCATCCTGTAGATTTTCACTGTTCCGGAAAGGTTTCTCCATGAATGAGCAAATTCAAGAGGTGCTAGCCCTGACCAATCGATGGGTCAAGCGATTGAGCCGGGAAAAGTTCAGTATGCTGTTTACGCTAATCCAGCCCATGCTGTTTTGGCTTATCTTTTTCGGTAACCTGTTCCAGCGAGCAGCCGATGTACAGGTGGTCCAAGCCCCGAATTACATGAGTTTTCTTGCAGCCGGCGTCGTCGTGATGACCGTTCTTAATAACGGGCTGGCCGGTGGTGTCGACTTACTGTTTGATAAAGAAAACGGGTTTCTGGAACGACTGATGGCAACTCCCATTAGACGATCGTCCGTGATCCTCAGCCGGTTCCTATTCGTGATGGCCATCACCGCCATGCAAATCCTGGTTATTCTGGGCGTGGCCTTTTTATTTGGGGTGAGTGCGGAAACCGGGATATTAGGGATCGCACTCATTTTAGTGATCGGCATGCTGTTTGGTGTCGGACTCACCGCTAT
>JAUIKP010000244.1 GCA_030430725.1 Nitrospiria bacterium | reverse complement strand
GAGATTGCTCTCCAGCAAGGTTCAACAACCATTCGCCCTGTGGATATTGGCCCGCCTGAGCGCGGCCGAAAAATTCCGGGGGATACCGTCAGCTTTCGGTCGAGGTTTACCGCCCGCTTCGCCTATGCCGACTTCGATCCAATGGCGCCTGGAACCCTGGCCGTGTTTTTTCCTGATGGAAAACTGATTAACATCCCAGCCGACTTCTCCAAAATTCAGTAACCTCATTTTTCACGAGAACCGGGATAACGAATTCTCAACCGCTACCTATTCCCGTTTCAATTGCGGGCAGGGGAGGAGACTACTTTACTTCTTTTTTCCCTTGGTTCGTATGACTCTTTATTGGGATAACGGTTGGGCGGAGTCTTCCAGGGGCTCCGTTATTCCCTCGACCTCTCTTAGTGTATAGAGGTGATGATAGAGCCCACGCTTGGCAAGCAGTTCTTCATGCAGTCCTTCTTCCACAATCGTGCCTTTATGCAAGACCAGAATACGATTCGCCCGTTGAATAGAAGAAAATCGATGCGCAATCATGAGGGTGGTGCGTCCCTTCATCAGTTCCGTTAAGGCCGACTGGACCAGCGATTCCGACTGGCTATCCAATGCTGAGGTCGCTTCATCCAGGATCAAAATTCTCGGGTCCTTGAGTAGCGCCCTGGCAATGGCAATGCGCTGACGCTGCCCCCCGGACAAATTGATCCCTTTTTCACCGAGAATGGTATCATAGCCATCAGGAAGCGACTGAATAAATTCATGCGCATTGGCTCGGCGGCTAGCCTCAATCATGTCAGACTCAGAGGCATCGGCTCGACCATACACGATATTGTCTGCGATCGTTCCACCAAACAGCAGCGTTTCCTGCGGCACAAGCGCCAACTGGTGATACAAACTCTCCACTTGGATGGATCTGAGATCATGTCCATCGATCAGCACCTGACCGGCAGTTGGATCATAAAAGCGATGCAGTAAATTCACAATCGTTGTCTTCCCGGCTCCGGTGGGTCCTACTAACGCCACACATTCCCCAGCCTGAATCGAAAATGACACCGAATCCAACACGGAGGATCGGCCCTCATAGCCAAATTGCACACGATCGAACTGTACCTGCCCATGAATGGGCGTTAAGGCCTTCGCCATCGGACTATCCTGAATTTCCAGTGGAGTATCCAGAAGCTCAAACACCCGGGTCATCGCTCCTTGCACTTCTTTCACTTGGGAGAACATTCTGGCAGCTGACCCAAACGGGCCAATTAAAATCCCCGCAAAAAGAACAAAGGCAAATAATTCCCCAGGCGATAGCTGGCCTTCGATGACCTGTTTTCCCCCATACCATAAGACCCCAATCGCCATCACAAAGGTACAGAAGGTGATCACGGGAACAAAAACGGCCAACACCGCTGTCCGTTTCATGGTGGTCGCTAATAACGTCTCGACGGCTGAACGAAACCGCGCGTCCTCTCGTTTACCCTGAACAAACGATTTGACCACACGAATGCCAGACACCACCTCTTCAATCAACGTGGTGACGTGGGCCGTTTGATCCTGAATTTGCATGGATAAGGCTTTCAACCGCCTCCCAAATATCCTGGCGACGAAAGCCAGCAGAGGCAAAAGAATGAGAATCAGAACACACAACCGCCAATTCATCACCAAAAGAAATCCCACACCCCCAATGATGGTCACGAGATGCTTCAGGGCATCCATCGGCGTTTCAGTTAACAAATTTTGAATCACCCCGACGTCGTTCATTAATCTGGAAATCAACTCTCCTGTTCGCCGTTTTGCAAAGAAATTCAGTGACAAACGGTGGAGGTGGGAAAAAACGTGGGTACGAAAATCCGCCATCACATGCTGGGAAGCCAGCGCGGTCAAATAACTATGAGCCATGGATAAGAAGCCCTGTCCGACCACCAACCCGACAAAGACCCACACCATGCTTGTCAACTTCGGCAAATCGCGTTGAACCGTAATAAGATCCCACAATGAGCCGCCCAACCGGATGAGGAGCAGATTGCAGGCGGCAACGCCCATCACCAAGACCCCCGCACCGACCATGGTCATCAGATACGGACGAAGGAAGGGAGTAAATCGAGACAAATAGTTCATAGGAGCCTTACTCGAACACGTAATATTATCCGTTGAGAAAAAGAATGGGATGTCCCGAAACCACAACCGGAAGGTGCAAGCAGGCGAGAGAAAAGACCAATTGGCGGCTAGTCGAGTTGAATAACCGATTCGATCTGATTTTTATTTAGAGCCACAAACGGAGAATGTTCAGTGTCATTGATCAGCACGTCTGTTAAGTTAATAAACAAGACAGACTCATCATTTAAAACATCTGAGATTCGATTTCGCATAGGCGGGATCAAGATATCTCCTACATAAGATGACAGAGAGGAACGGACCCGAATACGAGTTTTTTTCCCCTGGGTCATATGCAAGCCCTTGACCATCCCGGCCTATGGAAATTAATTACGACGTTTGGCAAATTTCATTCGGCGAAGGAGCTTTTTATGTTTATGCTTACGCATTTTTTTCCTCCGCTTTTTGACAACACTCGACATAAAGCTACATTCCTGGGTGAAATCGTTCCTGGTAAACCGTGGTTCGAAAAATTCTCTCCCCGTATTGGGTAACTTGCCCCAAATGCCGGTTGACTACCTATCATAGGGCCAAGAAAGGTGTCAAGGAAGTCATCTGCAGCATACCTGTTCCGTCACACCATAATCATCTACTTTCTATAAATTCTCTTGACCCCCTACGGTATTCTTCTTCATTATAGAATTTCATGATTCGGCTTCGGTTTTTTAACAATCGGGTTTTTGTGTTTTTGCTCACCTTTCCGGTCATATTTTCGCTTGCCGGAACGGGATGTTCGAAAAAAGCCCCCAAATATCCTGAGGACCACGCCAGATTCCAACGAATAGTGCAAGCCATCAAAGCATTGGAAACCGCCTATGTCAATCAAGATGCCTCCGGCTTCCAGGAATTACTCCTTCCTCTGGAAAATCTTGACCGTTTGGAGGCCAATGTTCGGGAAGACTTTGCTACCTTCTCAAGTATTCAGCTAGACCTGACCATCGACCGCATGGTGATTGATGGTGACCGAATTTCGTCCTTTGTTTCCTGGCAAGGCAACTGGGAACGCACTCCCCAGGAATCTTCCGCTCAAGCCAGCGGTCATGGAATCCTGTTATGGAGTGGCAATCAAGTCATTCTGCTCCGCAGGGTCGAAGGAGACCTGCCGTTTGGCGTGACACACCGTCTCAATTTTCCCTCGTAATTATCAATTCTTTTTCCCTGTTCCAGTCATTACCATGCCTTCCGCTGTCACATCTCACCATTCCTCTCACGTGATTTCCACCGATTTTCTGATTTTAGGCGCGGGGGTGGCAGGCCTTCGAGCCGCAATTGAATTGAGTCGACATGGACAAGTCACCATGGTCGCCAAAGGTGGGCCCCAGGACAATAATTCCTTTTACGCCCAAGGAGGCGTGGCCGTGGCCCTCAGTGAAGAAGATGACGTGGTCCTCCATTTGGCGGATACTCTCAAAGCCGGGCATCAACTCTGTTCGCGACCAGCCACCAAAATACTCGTTGAAGAAGGCCCTTCGCGCATTCATGAATTGATCGAATGGGGAGCAAAATTCGACACGGTTGATGGCAAATTGGCGTTCACGCGAGAGGGAGCCCATAGCCGTCATCGGGTATTACGAGCCGGAGGGGACGCCACTGGCAGCGAAATGGTTCGTGCGCTCAGCGTGAAAGCCCAAACGCTGAAAAATCTGACATGGATGGGCAATCATGTAGCGGTTGAGCTATGTATCCATGACGGACGATGCTGGGGAGCATTAATTCTGGATGAATTAAGTGGACACCTTAAGATCGTCTATGCCCCCGCCACAATTTTGGTCACAGGAGGTGCCGGACAGGTCTATGCTCGAACCACCAATCCAGCCAATGCGACCGGAGATGGCATTGCCATGGCATTTCGAGCCGGCGCCGTGCTGGAGGATATGGAATTCATCCAATTTCATCCGACCGCATTGTATCTCCCCTCAAGTCCTCCCTTTCTGCTATCCGAAACGCTACGAGGAGAAGGAGGAATTTTGCGTAATAATCGTTGCGAACGCTTCATGAAAAACTATCATCGGAGCCAGGAACTCGCCCCACGGGACATTGTATCCCGAGCGATCTGGACGGAAATGCAACGAACCAAAGCTCGCCATGTCTACCTGGATGTGACGCATTTGGGAGCAACATTTTTGAAAGAACGGTTTCCCACCATTTACTCAACCTGCTTACGGTACGATATTGACATCACCGAGGAATGGATCCCCGTCTCCCCCAGTGCTCATTATTTTATGGGGGGAGTCAAAACCGATCTGCATGGGGCCTCTACCCTTCCAGGCCTGTTTGCGGCCGGGGAAGTGGCCTGCTCAGGGGTGCATGGGGCGAATCGACTGGCGAGCAATTCTTTGCTGGAAGCTCTGGTCTTTGGCTATCGTGCAGCTCAAACCGCTTCAACCTATTCGACGAGGGGCTCTTTCCCTAACTTCTCGGATCCCCCCCTTCTCCGAAAACCCACTGGCCGGAAGATGTCCACTCAAGATGTGGAAAAAATTAGAAACTCTTTGCGTCGCTTGATGTGGTCTAAAGTCGGATTGGTGCGAACAGGAAACTCACTAAAAAAAGCGGTCGACCAGATTCAGCAATGGTCACAAAAGCTGTCGGCGGCTCCGTGGAACCGGCCAGGATTAGAAACACGGAATATGGTTCTGATTGGGCAATGCATTGCCGAATCTGCACTGTGGAGAGCCAATAGTGTGGGCGCGCATTTCCGTGAAGACTATCCATTCTTTAAAGGCTTAGCATGGAAAATCCATAGTCACTGTCAACAGGAAATTCCTTCCAAAGCCACTGAGGGCACCCGGAAGGAAACAGGAAAAACCAGACGGAGTTGAATGTCATGATGGGTGTGGGCCCGTGACAACCGGCCCCAACCATCGGTCCAAATTTTTTCGGAACGCCCGCCATAAGGCCATCGTAATTTCCCCACTCCTGCCTTGGCCAATAGGATTTCTTCCAATTTGAGAGACCCCCATAATTTCCAGACCGGTATTCGTCATGAAGCATTCATCTGCTTGAAGCACATCCTCGGCCACATACGCCCCTTCTGCCACTTCAATGTCTAAGTCCCTGGCTAAGGCCATCACCACTTCCCGAGTGATCCCCTCTAGGATCCCGCAAGCAACCGATGGAGTATGCAACCGATGGTTAGACACAAAAAAAATATTGCTCGTCGTACATTCCGTCACATGACCATCTATATTCAACATCAGGGCATCAAACGCTTCGGCCTGCACGGCTTCCTGCTTGGCCAGAATATTGTTGAGAAAACTCAGTGACTTAATTTGAGGGGATTGAGCAGACTCTGGATTCCGTCGAATTGAGACCAGTTGCAACCGGACTCCCTGCTCTCGCATGTGAGCAGAATAGGACACCACAGCCTTCGCCATCACGACGAGAGTTGGGCGGGGACAAAGACCAGGGTCAATCCCGAGTTCCCCTTCTCCACGGGAAATCGTCACGCGGAGACCGGCATCCTGAAGCCCATTCCGAATCAGCATTTCGGTCATGATGGGCGCCCAGGCATCATCCGGGATTGGAAGAGCCAGGCCAATCAGCTCACAGGAACGTC
>JAUIKP010000243.1 GCA_030430725.1 Nitrospiria bacterium | reverse complement strand
AGGCGCCATTACCTCCCTGATGACCGGGGAGGCCTATGCCACGTCTGCAGAAATGGCCAAAGAATTAGGGCACTTTAATGCCTATCCACGTAATGCCGAAGGCATGCTTCGTGTCATGCGAAACCATCGCCGAGCGGCCTACAATGCTTCGCGGGATGAATATGAAGACCTCACCATTCCACCAATGGGCATTCAACCGGACCACTGTCCCCACACCCTCTTACAAGCCGCGCAAACATCCTGGGACCGGGCTTTAGCACTGGGAGAACAATACGGGTATCGAAACGCACAGGCCACGGTCATCGCACCGACCGGTACGATCGGCTTAGTCATGGATTGCGACACCACCGGGATCGAACCGGATTTCGCCCTGGTCAAATTCAAAAAACTGGCCGGCGGCGGCTACTTTAAAATCATCAATCAAAGTCTTCCACCCGCCTTACGGCATCTTGGATACAGCTCAAGCCAGATTCAAGATATTATCACCTATGCGACGGGAACCCGAACGCTCAAACAGGCCCCCTTTATCAACCATGACACCTTGCTCGCCAAGGGATTCGACCGCGAGGTGCTGGAACGCATGGAGGCCACGCTGGACGGAGCCTTTGATATTCACTTTGCGTTTAACAAATGGACCCTCACCGAGGAATTTTGTCGCGAAAAATTAGGTCTGACCGAATCTCAACTTCAGAGTCCTCAGTTAAATATCCTCAAAATCCTTGGTTTTACTCAGGAAGAAATTCTTGCAGCGACGGACTTTTGCTGTGGCACCATGACCGTCGAAGGCGCACCCCACCTCAAACAGGAACATCTGTCGGTGTTTGATTGTGCCAACCGGTGCGGACGTATCGGACAACGATTTATTTCTCCTCCGGCCCATATCCGGATGATGGCAGCCGCCCAACCGTTCATCAGCGGAGCCATTAGCAAAACCATCAATATGCCGGCCGAGGCGTCCGTGGACTCCGTGAAGGAAGCCTATATGTTGTCCTGGACTTCCATGGTCAAAGCCGTGGCCCTGTATCGGGATGGATCGAAACTGAGCCAACCGCTCAATACCGTGAGTGAATGGGGTGATTTATCGGCCCAAAACGAGCACATCGCGTCGGTTGCCAAACAAGCGGCGTCCCGTGTGCTGGTCCGGTACTTGGCGAAACGCCGTCCCCTACCGACCCGTCGAGGGGGGTATACCCAAAAAGCGATTGTCGGGGGTCACAAAATCTATCTCCGAACCGGGGAATATGAAGATGGCACTCTGGGTGAAATATTCCTGGATATGCATAAAGAGGGAGCCGCCTTTCGAAGTTTGATGAACTGCTTTGCCATTGCGATTTCCCTGGGATTCCAACATGGCGTCCCACTTGAGGAATATGTGGACGCATTTGTGTTCACTCGATTTGAGCCGAACGGGCCGGTCAAGCTCAACGACCACATCAAAATGTCTACATCGATCATCGACTATATTTTCCGTGAACTGGCGATCACCTATCTGGATCGCCACGATTTGGAACAAGTCGCCCCTGAAGATCTTCGCGTGGATGCCCTCAAGAAGGAAACGGATATGCCGGATGACGGCGAAGAAGACCTGGTGGACCCACGCTCACTCAGCTCAACCTCCATCAGTCCCGAGGTGTTTCCCTCACGGAAGTCCGTAGGAAACGGGAGAAGAAACGGAGAGCATGGGAAAGTCGGTAGAAAAGTAGAAATGAAGCGCGAGACCCTCACCATCACGGAGGTACAGGAAGCCCGGCAAAAAGGCTACGAAGGCGACCCCTGTCCGGAATGTAAGCAGTTCACCATGGTTCGGAACGGAACCTGTTTAAAGTGTGACACCTGCGGATCCACCAACGGGTGTTCGTAAAAACTTTTGATATGCAAGAAGGACTGGCCATGCCAATAAAGAAAAAACTCATATGCCCAACATACAGTACAGAATATATTGTGGGTTAATCACCGTTCCGCTTCTTATCCGGGAATTGTGATAACGGACTTGCGCGGAAAAAAATTATCCGAACATTTGACTTGTCAAGGATGCAAACAAAAACGATCTTTTAATGATAAAGGATTTAATCCATTAAGCCTTGAAAAATAAGACTCAATGAGAAATTCTTGGGAGAGGACTCATTTCTCTTAGGTCAAGCCTCGCCCCCTTGAAGAATGATCAAGACCTAGTCGAAAGTTGAACTCTATCCGGCGTTCTTTGAATTCAAAGAACGCCGGATTGTTAAAAAATGCCATGCATGCATTCAAGGCCTAAGGTCAGGACCGCAAGGGTAGTGGCAACTCCTTCGGTGCTGGTTTCTCTTCCGGCTTTCTGACAAGGTCGGGTCTGGCCTTCAGTATCCAGGCAACCGCCTGCTCATTATAGTTTCTGAGCTGACCATAGACGATCCATCGCATGCTGTGAACCGTATCAATGTAATCATTAAAATGGTCCTGCGTGATTTCATTTGGGGCCACTTTCAGTAATGTTGGCAGCAGGCAGCTTTCACAACCGGAGGCTTGCTCCTGAAATGACGGGTATACAAAGTGCTTCGCCAAATCTAACCGGTGACACAAGATACGGGCCAGTTGGTTGTAATTTCGTTCTTTGTGTTCCTTCCCGGCAATTCCGAGAATCTCTTCTCCGTACAGGTAGATTTTTTCCCATGTTATAGCGTATGGCGCTTGCTCTAAGAGCCTGTCGAGTAAATGGCTAGTGCCCCCCAACAGTTGTTCATCAAACGCCGACGTCACGACATGTTTGGCCATTTCCGGACGTTCGCATAAGATATTGGCCATCCAGGCAAAACACCTTTCCTGGGTACTTCTATCAAGATAATCGATAATGGATTCGATCAGCTTAATCTCGTCTCTGGTAATGAGCGATCGATCTCGGAGAATGATGTCTTTGGCTCTGCGGACCCGACTCCTGACAAGTTCAATTTTTGACCCGCCGTTCAGCATATACCCGTTATCGTAATCAGCCCGTTTTTCTTCGTGACTGAGCACGGCATAGGCTTCGTTAACCCTGAACATCCTTTCCTTAGCGGCTTGTCGTTCCGCTGGTGGGACGACATCCTCATGATTTTCTTTGACAAATTTGCGCCATGCACTCTGCACTTCCTTCAGCAGTGCATCTTCAGGAATACCCAGAATTTGGTAATAGTTCACTCCGTCAATCATGTAGCTAATCTATGTTAGATTCATCCTTGATACGGGCCATATTTCCGTAGGAATATACGCGAAGAACCCGACTCCACACCAGTGATTATGCTCTCAGAACATACGAACTCAGCCGGCATTGTCCAATAACGTTAGACCCCACGCTGGTTCGAGCTAATAACCCGGCCATCACCTACCTTCTATCTCAATCATACATGACATGTTCTTTGGCTTGCCTCACTCTTTTTTTTTAAAAAATCTTTAAAAAAATATTTATCCCCAGAATTCACATCGTGAATTTCCTTTTCAGAAAGGACATTGTGACTTCACGATAAAATTATCCACCACCATTCACACCTTTTCCACAAATTATGACATTGACAGAGATATCCTCCCTCTATATAAGAGGGCGCATTCAGAGAAAATTTAACTTCCTTGCATTCTTTTCTCTTTATCCCCATGAATGCACTGCTGGTGCTTTTCCACGACTTCCCTTCAGTAAGAGTGGCCGGGGTAATTCCCTGCCACTCTTGTCCATTTCCGCGCTTCTTCCTCAGCAGAAATCAATGCATGAATATCGGCGATCATCAGCTTATTCATCGGAATTTTTTATAAGTTTTTTATTCCTTAAGAGGCCTAATATGGAAAGCCGTATCATCGACCGCGCAATCGTTGCCAAAAAGTGGCATGCTCGCGGATTTTCCTGTGGGGTGTGGATTGATCATGCCAGCCGTGAATGGAGAGCCGCCACCCGGGATATGGAAGAAATATTTATGGCAATGTCGGGAGAATTGGAATTAGAAATAGCCGGAGAGCGGGTTCAGCCATCTGTGGGAGAAGAAGTTCTTATTCCAAAAGATACACCTTATACTATTCGAAATATTGGAGGTTCAACCGCTCGTTGGCTATATGGCCAAAAACGATCGCCTTCCGCTCCACTCCAACCGGTCGACTCAAATCGCGATCTCATTCATACTCCCTTGTAGAGATTGCCCGAATGCGGCCACTTTGGCGAGTAGCCGCACCGTCACTTCGCATCCTTGGCACAACGGAATCCTGTTGTCAGGTCCTGATAATCAACCTCCCCTTTTGAACGAGCGGTCACCCGCAAGTTTACCGGCTGATCTTCCCACGAGCCCCCGCGTAACACTTTATAATCACCTTCCGCCGGCCCTTGAGGATTCTTCTTAGGGCTCTCTTCATAATAAAACCGTTCATACCAATCATTGACCCATTCAGCCGCATTCCCGGCCATATGGTACAAGCCATAGGCACTTTTGCCACCCTGTTTTAACCCGTGACGAATGCTCATGCCCCGGGTCCCACTGGTGACCGGTGAAAGTGTCAATTTATAACTTACCCACCCCGTCGTCCCCTGATTATAGTTGGCAATATCCACAAAGGGCTGCATATGGCCCCATGGGTATCTTCGCCCATCTGTACCCCGAGCGGCTTTCTCCCATTCTGCCTCCGTGGGCAGGCGTTTTTCCACCCACTTGCAGTACCGATTGGCATCGTTCCAGGAAATGCCCACGGCCGGTCGAATCCCAAATTCTCCAGCGGCAATACCATCATCCCACAGCGGTGGCGGTTCAATACTGTAATCGGTATCCAACAATTTCTGATATTCGGCCATGGTCACTTCGTACCGATCGATAGAATAGGCATCCAACCACACGGTATGTTCCGGTCGTTCGTTTCGAGGGCCGTCATTATCTCCCATGAGAAATTCCCCTTCAGGAATCAACACCATGGAACCCGGCGGTCCATCATCTTGTACCGGAGCATCCAGCCAAGAATTTTCTCCTATGGATTCTTGAGCCCAGGTGTGCTCGCTCAGACCATTGAAAATGAAGAATACCCCCATTATGCTCAATAACCATGAGTGCGTCATAACACCTCGCTAGAAATTGGAATTATTAATTTTTGGTCCGCAATACGCATAACATCCACCGCCAAACACCCACTGGAATTGTCACTGATCATTAAACTCATTTAAATAGTTTCGGCAATACCCCGGTCAGCCAAATACCATACGGCCGGATGGTATGATGGCTCTTAAACGCTGCTCGTTTACAACCGTAGCAACTCCCAAAAATTCCTCTCCCAATCATCGGCAGATGGAAATATGATAGGCCCTGGAAATATTAGGGCTGTTATGCTTACCATATCGAACTTAACTGAACGAGTGAAGAGATTTCAGTCGAATTTCTTCAAGACACCCGACATAATATGTAATCAAATACTGACAATGATATAAAAAATAAATAAAAAAAAGCCGTTGAAGAAACCTTCAACGGCTTAAGCTATGGCGTCCCCAACGGGATTCGAACCCGTGTTGCCGGCTTGAAAGGCCGGCGTCCTAGGCCAGGCTAGACGATGGGGACGCAATAATTCAGAATGTGTGCTAGGCCATTTCTGATTAACCACGGACGCGATGGACCCGGCATTCTATCAACGGGGAAAACACGAGTCAAACCAAGAAGTTATTCTCAACCACCCGGATGCTATTGGCTAGAGAACAGCACACGGAACCGACTGTAACTATGCCTCCTCGCATTGGT
>JAUIKP010000242.1 GCA_030430725.1 Nitrospiria bacterium | reverse complement strand
TGACCTTTTACAGTATAGTGGTCACTGTCAAGAAACAGGTGGTCAACAGGGACCCCTTCAATAATCAGCTTTTCTGCCTCCTCGGTCATGTCAAGATAGCCCACCCCGTGCTGGGTTGCATGGTATTTGAGAATTTTTTGTGGTTCTTTGAGTATTTCGTTGCTAATCTGAAACGTATGGGGAAAGATGATCAGGACGATAGGGATTTTCTCTTTGCCGGCCAAATCATACATTTCCGCTAAATCGCTGAGGACATGCTTCCAAACCTCAATAAACACCGGATCAGTCCGGGAAAATTCGGCCATCCTGCGGACACTATATGTTTCCTTACGGACCTCCCTCTCCACCGATGAGAATTTTTTCGTGATTCGCTTTCGGATATAAATTGCAAACCGACCAAATCCTGTCTCATTCACCAGGTAGGAAACCCACGGTTGTGATACTTGAAACACACCATGATAATCCAGACCGGAACCCCCATAGGACTTGTTGACCAAATAGGGTTCTGTCGGGTCATTCATACAGAATCCTACGACAATAAAGTCAGGAGAAAATTTCAAGGAACGCTTCAGGGTCTCCAGGTACTGAAACGTGGAGTATCCCTGCACACCTGTATTAATGACCTGATAGGTATTGTATCCGGACACGTTATCAGGCAACAGCTTTTCCAGCTGATTTGCAAACGTCTCGGCTGCGGTCACGCCATGCCCCATGACGATAGAATCACCAACGATCAATCCACGCAGTTCTCCGTCCGCCTTCTTTTCTGGAAAATCGTCATCGTGAAAACCATACCGGTTTATGAGAATGGGCTTGTTGTCATATCTTTTCCCCCAGGTGTATGTTCCGGGACGGTGCTTATAGTGAAGAACCGGATCTGGTTCCCAGCGAGGGAGAGGATACTTGGTGAGTAAAAACCGATCAATGAGAATAATGACCAGAAGCGTGACAAGCAGTAAAGCTAAATTACCAAGTCGATGTTTGATATTTGAACGATCCATCTCACCGTGGTAGGAGCTATGTCACAAGAAATGAAATGTCCACATACTGTGAAATCTTAGGGCTCGAAACCTTTGAATCGGCGGCACAAGGTCGTATGAACCACGCCCTGTAGCATGTAAAATTTCTTTTATCCGGAATGAGGCAGTATTTCACGATTTCTTTCGCTGAGGTGGAGAACTCCGGTTTTGAATTGGCTATGGAGGGAGTATGCTTTAAATTCCTCTTAACCCTACGACAATCCTTCACAAATGTAAATCAGGAGGTGCTTTCGAGTTCCATCCTCCGGACACAGGACGGTCGGCATGAGAAAGTATGAAGGCTTGGAATCCTCTGATGAATCTCGGTAAGGTATGCCTCCTCTCACTGAAAGCCGGAGAAAGCACATACATCCACTTCTGAACGCGGAGCGATCACCATGAAGGTCAGTGCCCTTGCAGGAAAACCCACCCAGCCATCCATGCTCGCCAACATTCCTCGGTTGGTCACCGCCTATTACACGGGACGGCCCGACCCGTCAGTGCCGGAGCAACGGGTCGCATTCGGCACATCGGGACACCGCGGTTCCTCCTTGAAGCTTTCCTTTAATGAAGCGCATATCCTGGCCACCACCCAAGCTATCTGCCTGTATCGTCAACAACAGCATATCGACGGCCCTCTCTTTTTAGGCATGGATACCCACGCGCTTTCGGAACCTGCCCTGGCAAGTACACTCGAAGTGCTGGCCGCCAATGGTGTGGTCGTGATGGTAGACCGTGACAACGGGTACACCCCGACGCCGGTTATTTCCCATGCCATCCTGACCTACAATCGTGGTCGAAAAACGGGATTGGCGGATGGCATTGTCATCACGCCCTCGCACAATCCACCTGAAGACGGTGGCTTCAAATACAACCCGCCCCATGGCGGACCGGCTGATGCCGACGTGACCACCTGGATCGAGAAACAGGCGAACGCGTTGCTGGCCGATGACCTGCGCGGAGTTCGGCGCATCCCGTATGAGAAGGCACGACTCGCCTCGACCACACACCAGCATGATTATGTCAGCTCGTATGTTGGCGATCTCGGCGCCGTGATCGACATGGAGGCGATCCGCAACGCGAAGTTGTCCATTGGAGTGGATCCGCTCGGCGGAGCAGGCGTGGACTATTGGGGACCCATCACCGAGCGATACGGATTTCCGGTCACAGTCGTGCATGAAGGCGTGGATCCGACCTTTCGCTTTATGAATCTGGACTGGGATGGGAAAATTCGTATGGATTGTTCCTCACCCTATGCCATGGCCGGACTGATTGCCTTAAAAGACCGTTTCGATATTGCCTTCGCCAACGATACCGACCATGACCGGCATGGAATCGTCACGCGCACGGCGGGGCTGATGAATCCCAACCACTATCTCGCGGTGGCTATTTCGTATCTGTTTACCCAACGCTCCGGCTGGCGGAAGGATGCCGCAGTCGGAAAAACGGTGGTAAGTAGCAGCATGATCGATCGGGTAACCGCCAAGATAGGACGGCGTCTGGTTGAAGTACCGGTCGGGTTCAAATGGTTTGTGGATGGGCTGCTTGACGGGTCCGTCGGTTTTGGGGGAGAAGAGAGTGCCGGCGCCTCCTTTTTGCGTCACGATGGATCCGTGTGGACAACCGATAAGGACGGCATCATCCTGGATCTTTTAGCGGCAGAAATGATGGCCAAAACGGGGCGTGATCCCAGTCAACTCTACCTTGATCTCACCAAGGAATTGGGCGTTCCGGTCTACCAACGCATCGATGCCCCTGCCACACCTGCCCAGAAGGCCATTCTGAAAAAGCTTGCGCCACAGCAGATTCAAGCAACCGAGCTCGCAGGAGAAAAAATAACCGGCATTTTGACCTCGGCACCGGGAACCGGGAGTGCCATTGGGGGGCTGAAAGTCATGACGGAGAACGGATGGTTTGCCGCCCGCCCCTCTGGAACGGAAGATGTTTATAAAATTTATGCGGAGAGCTTTCGAGGCGACACGCATCTCAAGCAAATCCAGGAAGAAGCGCAGGCTCTGATTACCAAGGTCTTGGAATCGGCGTCGTAATCAACCAAGTATAATGGATCTTGAGGTTTACCATGCCACGTCTATGCTTACTGGGATTGGATGCAGGTGATTTCGACTATATTCAATCACGAGCTTCTGCATTACCGTGTTTACAGGAAAAATTGAAATTCGGAAACCTGGTCAAGCTTGATGTCCCGAAAGCCTTGAGTGGCTCCGTCTGGCCGACATTTTATAATGGAGCCGATCCAGGCGTGCATGGAATGTACCAGCACCTCGTGTGGGATGCGAAACGTATGGGGCTTCGCCGTATTGGAGCTGATTGGTCTTTTTATCATCCATTTTGGCAGGACATAGAAAAATCAGGCCATCATGTCGTCATACTCGATGTTCCCTATAGTTTTCCAGTTGCCTTGAACAAGGGTCTCGAAATTACGGACTGGGCCACACACGGGCAAACCTATCCTCTTGGCTGTAGCCAGGAACGTGTGAAGGCCATCATCCAGGACATGGGCAACAGCCCTATTGGACGAGAAACGCCTATTCAAAAAACGTCCGGAGAACTGAAGAGGATTCAACAACAACTGGTCGCCAGTGCAGAGCTAAAAAGCCGTTTGATTATAGAGTTAATGCAAAAGGTGGAATGGGATTTATTCGTTGCCGTGTTTGCAGAAACACACCGTGGAGGGCATGTATTTTTTAGTGAAAAAGATGAAGAGCCATACGCCCATGACACCCCATTATTACAGATTTACCAAGCCGTCGATCGAGCCTTGCAAAGAATTATTGATCATGTAGACGAGGAGACCACGGTGGTCGTGTTTTCCGCGCATGGGATGGCAAGGGATTATGCCCAGGGCCATATTGTCCGCCCGCTTATGAAAAAGATCAACGAGATTTTTCTAGAAAAATATCGCGGGGTTACTTCTAAACGAACGTTTCGAATGAACGGCCTTGTTCCATACCTACGTAACGTCGTGCCATCCAGATTACAATATGCCATCGGTGCCGCCTCACCGGATTTTGTCAGACAATGGGTGGTCGAAAAGGAAATTATTGGGGGCTTAGATTGGTCATTGACTCCTGGATTCGCCTTGCGAACAGATATTAGAACGGAATTACGTCTCAATCTTATCGGCAGAGAATCACAAGGAATGTTGGCACCGCAGAGTGAATTACATAACAACTATGTTGATTTTCTCAAGAACGTTTTCTTGGAATTGCGCGATCGGGATACAAATGAACACCTCGTAGATGAAGTCGTTGATACCCAGGAAATATTTCCAGGAGCCCGGAGTGGACTGCTTCCTGACTATGTCATCACCTGGCATGCCCGGCCATTCGTTAAACGGGTATACTCTCCCCTGGTGGGAGAACTGACATTCGCACAACTTCCTGGCGCCCGGGGAGGGGATCATACCGATTATGGGTTTGCCATCATTCCTGATTCTGTTCGGGACCTTCACCCTCTCCATCATATTACAGATTTAGCCGGCTGGAGTAAGCGTTTTGTGAATATGGACGGCTAAACCATTCCCCCCGCCAACATCTGCGCAACTCACTCAAATCGGCACAAATCTGGTGTTGTGGTCAGAAGTTTCGGGCGGTTTATAAATGAACTGGTGTCCGGACAGGTCATAACACCGGACAAGATCATCCAAGCAATCTCGGACACCCTGACTCTAGTAAATGGCAAACTTCACACGATAAAGATCCTATAATAGTCGCTTCGAAAAAACCTATAACTGGTGAGTGCAGAGTTGATACGCAGATTTCGACCATGACCCTTGCTTCCGCATAGAAGCTGAGCTGGCCGAAGGGTCTTTCGCCGTGCATGTACAAGCAGTCATATCCTTAAGTAACACACCCACGACTAACAAGGGCTTGAAGTGAAGGATGTGACCATCGGCATAGGGCAACGGAACGGCATAGGCGTAACACTTGAAAACACTTTCATAGACGAGAGAAACGAAGGATCTAGCTGAGCCGCATGACATACAACCTGACCACCGACCACTCCCCAGAAACGCGCAGGATGACCACCCGGTGAGGGCCGCCCTGTTTAGAAGATAACCACTCTTGCCCCCCTCCCCTTTGCCCACTCAACCGAATCGTCTACACTGTTACCCGATAAACCGAAAATTTTTCAGGCGACCCAGGATTCGCATATCCCCATGACGAACAACTTTTCAAAACTCAAGATCATATGACCAACACGACGAACAGAAAATCCCGCATTCAAGGACTGGCATTCTTTTCCTACGGATTTCGACCATTTTTTCTGAGTGCCGCCGTCTTTGCCGGGGTGGCACTCCCGATTTGGGCCATGATTCTTTCCGGGGCCGATAATACCGACTTTCTGTATGTCCCGCGAGAATGGCATGTGCATGAAATGATCTTCGGCTTTCTTCCTGCCGTAATCGCGGGCTTTCTCTTCACCGCCATGCCCAACTGGACGGACCGTCCTCCAATTATGGGATTGCCACTAATGGGCTTGTGGATGTTGTGGCTGGCAGGACGCGTGGTCATCGCCATTCCCTGGCCCCCACCCTTGGTCTGCGCCCTCATTGACGGAACCTTTCTCATTGCCCTGGCCGTCATTGTCTGGCGGGAAATTGCGATGGGGAAGGCGTGGGATCGTTCGCCAATCGGCATATTGATCAGTCTCTATGCCATCGCCAATCTGCTTTTTCACGTC
>JAUIKP010000241.1 GCA_030430725.1 Nitrospiria bacterium | reverse complement strand
CAGAAGAAAAGATGAAAGGACTGAACAGAAAAAGTAACAACAGCAGCGGCCAGAAAACAGATTTTTTTAATGGGCAATAAATGCAATCATACGATGTAGTTTTTCGGTGTTGGGACTTTTGCTTTCCTGTGTATGTGTAGCTCATCGGGCTGCTCTATATGAGGTTATCCTGATCTTGTTGCTCTCTGACACGTCTTTTTGACTTATCGGGTATTCATTGTGATTTATTGATGGTCATTATCTGAACATGTTCCGGTGCACGTACTTTAGGAATTTTCTCAGCGAAATACTGACTGGCTATTCAGATTATTAACTGGTGGCCAATAATTAGAGGAGGGCCTCAATAGGACGTATCATTTCGCCTGAGCCCGCTTAAGTATTTCTCGTTGAATTGCCTACCCATAGCCATTCAAGTTTTCCTTCTCCATTCCGAAACCCTTTTAAGAACAAAAATTCCCATAGGATACTTGTCGGACAATAGGACCCAAGAGCTTGATTCCCCGCAAGTAATCTTCGTTCAAGCGGCAGGGACCAATTACCGTTTCAGTCATTGGACAATTTTGATATCAGGGTTCCTGAAGGAAGACTTAGATTTCCATGCTTTTTTAGAAAAAGCTTTTCCCTAAGAGGGAAACCATCTAACACTTGATATTTCCGAAGATAGGGTTCGTAGGAAACAACGTTATCAATGCTAATAGAGAATGCATATGCCTTTCCAAAAATTTTTATATAAAAAAGGAGGAACCTTAATCAAATGAACAAACAAGTCCCTCAAGCCGCAATGACGCTGGATTGTCCCATTTCGAAAAAGAAATGCGAAGTGAATTTTGAATTTAATGTCTTCCGTGGGGCAGATCATGGGGGTGTGGAGGCAACTACCTGTTCGGAGTTTTTGCACAATGAAGGTGTGCCTACATGCGGACAGGAATGCACTCATACCGAAGAAGCGAAAAAAATTCATGACCAAGAGGTTTGTAAACATCAGGAGGATCTGAGGCAAATAGGTTCCAATGTTATTGGCTAAAGGAATGCGATCTTTGCCAGGGTGTTCACGACTATGGCATTGGCCGATCAAAGGATACTATTGAAGCAGGAACGCTGAGAAAAAGTAATACAAAAGCCATATAAGGGGAGGCATCAATGAAGGACCAGTTTATGAAAAGTTTGATGTTGGCTTCTGCACTCGCATTCTTGAGTGGAGGGCTGCATGTACCCATCGCCAATGCTTCAGCCATCATTTCAGAGAAGGTCGATGTAGAGATCACAGTGAAAGTCAATCAAAAAGGGTTTATTGATCAAAAAGGAAAGACATTTGATGAAAAGAATATTTTGAAAATTCCCAAAGATAAGCTGGTCCGAATTACCTTTGTGTTTGATGAGAACCTGACCAGCTTGGCGTATGGAGATACGCACCAGGTCGCCATTACGGGTGCTGAGGGTTGGACAAAAGAAACTCAGAAGATTTGGGCGCTCAACCAACGAGCACATGTTATTTTCCAGAGCGGAAACAAAGGTACTCAATATCGGGCGTATTGCATTTTAGATTGTATTGGGATGGAGCATTTAAATAATCTGGGGCATCCGTTGGATTTTTAATCAACGTCTTAAAGAGAGCTGTGCCATAACGCGCAGCTCTCTTTTTTTTTGAGGATCTGGGGGAAAACTTTTTTCAGGTATTAAGATGGCTTAATCCGTTTTGTGAAACGGAGGCCTGAATCTGTTCGAGTGGTCCAATGGCCTATAACGGGTATTATGTATGCCAGGTTGGCAACAAGGACTGGAAAAAATCGTTTTGTGAGCCATGAGCATCAATTAAAGATTCCTATGCGACGAGAAACAACGCAAGGGATTGAATGTTTCGTACGTACTCTATCTTATGTCTCGCGAGAAGTATCAGACTCAGTCACCACAAGGGTGCCTTGCATGATGGGATGAAATGAACAATGGTAGGGATACTGGCCAGGCGCTAAATGATGAAGGGTGAATGTACGGTTGGGGCCAAGAGGGCCTGAATCAAAGGCGCACCACTCTCCTGTTTTACACCCATCGTGGGTGATGGTATGCAGATCTGCAGTCGGATTCTCCCAGGAGATAAGAGTACCTGTTTTAATGTGAGCGAATTTCGGCGAATAATACGGGGAGAATGTGCCAAGGATAATTCTCAGGGATGATGGAGCAGCGGACAGGTTATCCAGGGCAAAAGGCGCGAATAAAACCAGACAACCTATCATAATGGCAATTCTGCCTCTCTTCAGGAACTCATACCCCTCGCATCGTCTCTTTTTTATGTTCTTCCTGTAAATCTCATTTTTCAGCAACCACATTTTCTTTAACTCCTTCTCGATTGCCTTTCCTTTCCTACCCAAGCGAATTCTCTTCACTTGTCGAAGCCAAATCCTACTTTATTATACACTTTATTTGCACGAGGTTGGCAGGGGAATAGCAATCTTTTTTCAGGGTGCAGAAGAGTTCATAATGAGGGCCTCTGATTGGGAATACCTTGCCTCTCCTTCTTCAGGACACACAGAAAGAGGGATTTGGCATTCCTGTACGCAAAGATTGAGTTCATTAAGTATTCGCAGCTGAAAAACGGCCATCGAGTCTCCCGTTGAAGGAAACATTTAAATTGATCAACAGTCGTAGATTGAGTCTTAATCGAATACATTTGAGCTGGTAATTTATGCGTATTTCGATTCTGACCAAAAACTTTCAAACCAAAAGAGAAGAAGGTGCTCCCTCCGGAAGAAGGACGAAGGTGGCGTTAGCCTTCGTCGGATGCGAAGGTCGAACCGTTGGCCTGTGCATAAAGGGTCAGCGCGATGAAGGCGAAGGAATATTTTTAAAACAGTTATTTGTTAATAATTATTGATCAATTGTAGAAATGTATTCGGGGTCCTGGCCTTGTAAATTGGTCTTTAAAACACCCCCAGGATTTTTCGAAACAGGTTTTGGGAGGAGTGGACCAATGTCAATTTCCCGTGGGACGGCGATTAAGTTATGATCCTATAGAGGTGGTGGATCTTTGGCCAAACGATGTCTGCTTTAGTTGTTCTGAATAGCAGCCTTTATTGCCCACGGGCAGAAACACTGAACATGCCTTACGGGATTACGGCCATGCACTCCTGGTTAATCACGGCAGATACCGCCAATTGCCGGATACTGGGCTGGCATGCATCCGGTTTGCAGACAGGAGCCAAAGCCCGGGCGTTGGCGGGCCAACCCACCTACCACGCGAAAGGCGACAACCAGTGGCGATTTCCCGTGAGAGGGAGCCTGTGCTGGCCGTATCAGGTGCATGCATCTGGGAAATGGGTGGTGGTGTCGGACTCAGGCAACAATCGGGTTCAGTTGTGGGCCATGAATGGAGCGTTGCTTTCATGATGGAAACCGCGACGGTAAGCCATTCCCACGAACTGGCCTTCAAAATCCAGGTGTCAGGCCTGGTCCAGGGTGTCGGCTTTCGTCCGATGGTCTGGAACCTGGCCCAACGCTATGATATCCGGGGCCAGGTGTCGAATAATGGAAAAGGGCTTCAGATTCGCGTGGCTGGGGAGGAGGAGCATGTCCGGAAATTCATGGCTGATCTGACGCAACATCCTCCACCCCTTGCAAAGATTGCCGACGTTTTCACCTGCTCCATTTCCTTGGATGACGTTTCCGAAACCACGTTTGTCATCGCCGATAGCGAACACAGTCTTGTGGAGACGGGCATTGTTCCGGATGCGGCCCCATGTCCGGAGTGCGTTAAAGAGATCTTTGATCCTTTTGCCCGCCGTTACCGTTATCCTTTTACCAACTGCACGCATTGCGGCCCCCGCTTGACCATCCAAACAGGCATTCCCTACGACCGGCCTTCGACCACGATGAATGAATTTGCTCTGTGCGAGGCCTGCCTGAAGGAATATCACGATCCCCAAGACCGGCGATTTCATGCTCAACCGATCGCGTGCCATGCATGCGGACCGAAGGTGTGGATTGAACGTCTGGATGGAAAACCCTTGACGGGGCATTCCTATACGATGCTGGATGAGGCAGATGCTGCCTTCAGTCTTCTCCGGAAAGGGCACATTCTGGCCATTAAAGGATTAGGCGGTTTTCAACTTGCCTGTGATGCCACACGGGAAGACGCGGTCAGCCGGCTTCGTGCCTTGAAACACAGGGAGGGAAAACCTCTGGCATTAATGGCGCGCGACCTGGAAATGATTCGCCGGTATTGTGTGGTAGGGGAGAAGGAAGCCGAAATCTTGCAAAGCCAGGCGGCTCCTATTGTCATCCTTAAGCGCCATCCGGAGAAGGCCCTTGCGCCAAGTGTCGCTCCCGGCATGTCGACATATGGGTGTATGTTACCCAACTCACCGCTGCACCATTTAATCCTCCATCGCATGGTTCACCCGATTGTGCTAACCAGCGGGAATCAGGCCGGCGAACCCCAGTGGATCGACAATGACCAAGCCATAGAACATTTAAAAGGCCTTGCCGAGTTTGTGGTGTTGCACAATCGCGGGATTGCCCAACGTGTTGACGATTCGGTCGTCAAAGTCATGGCCGGGGTTCCACGAGTGCTGCGGCGCAGTCGAGGATATGCGCCCACACCGATATGGCTTCCAGCAGGCTTTGCCGACACTTCCGGCATTCTGGCTATGGGCGGTGAACTCAAAAATACTTTCTGTTTCCTGCAAGGCGGACAAGCGTTGCTCTCCCATCATATTGGAGATTTGGAGGACTTTTTGGCCTATGCGGATTATCAACGGGCCATCACACAATACCAACTGCTGTTTGAGCAGAGCCCTGAAATAATCGCCGTTGATCTGCACCCGGAATACCTGTCGAGCAAGCTTGGACGGGCCAAAGCCAACACCGGGCACCTTCCGATTGTTGAAATTCAACATCACCATGCGCATCTCGCCGCATGTCTGGCGGAAAACGGTGTGCCTGTCACGACGGAACCGGTCCTCGGGGTTATTTTAGATGGATTGGGGTATGGAGACGATCAAACGATTTGGGGTGGAGAGTTTTTGCTGGCGGATTATGCCGGCTTTACACGGGTGGGCACCTTTAAGCCCGTTCCCATGCTTGGAGGAATTCAAGCGATTAAAGAACCATGGCGGAACACCTATGCGCATCTCATGGCCGAGATGGGTTGGCCGGAATTTGCGATAAACTATTCCGGGTTGCCGGTGTACGAATTTCTTGAGAAAAAACCCCGCACGATGTTGGACCGCATGCTGCACAATCGAATTAACAGCCCTTTTGCCAGTTCCTGCGGTCGCTTGTTTGATGCCGCCGCCGCCGCAATGGGCATATGTCCCGAGCGGGTTCTTCATGAGGGACAAGCGCCGATGGAGATGGAAGCCCTGGTTGACGAGGAGACCCTATTGCATGAAGATGAGGCCCTGGCGTACCCGTTTTCCATTCCGCGATTGAATCATTCCGGGTTACTCTATGTGGAGCCGCTCGGAATGTGGCAAGCGTTGTTGGGGGATCTCGTTCTCAAGACTCCGGTTCCCGTCATGGCGGCACGGTTTCATAAAGGGTTGGCTCACGTGATTTGCCGTATGGTCAACCAATGTGCGCAATCTTCTGATGGACCAAGACGACTGCAGACCGTGGTCCTGTCCGGGGGCGTGTTTCAGAATCAGGTGTTGTTTGAACTTGTGAAAACGACATTGGAGACAGAAGGTTTTATCGTCCTCTCTCACACACAGGTTCCGATGAATGATGGGGGTCTCGCGTTGGGGC
>JAUIKP010000240.1 GCA_030430725.1 Nitrospiria bacterium | reverse complement strand
CGCTCGCGACGCTGGACGAAGGAATCCGCGAGGCCATCCACCCTGACCGAAACGAGCATTTCATGGAACCTGAGCTCTATCGCCTCAAGGCAGAGATTTTCAAACAATGCGCTGAAGCGGAGGATCGAGAGAATCGAACAGAGAACGCAGCTAAATTGTTTCAAGATGCCGAAGACTCATTCCAAGATGCCTTGGATCTCGCACGCAAACAGAAAGCTCGCATGCTGGAGATTCGTGCGGCAGTGGGTTTAGGCCGGCTATGGCAACGGCAGGGGAAACGGCAGGAGGCCCTCCAAATCCTTGAGAAGCTCTACGATTCATTCACCGAGGGATTTGACACGGGGGATCTCCGGGAAGCGCACAACTTGATCGAGGAGCTGAAAACATCGCCATGACACTCCTGACCAAAAGGGTAGCCTGATCAAGCCGGGACGGACAACACGCCTTTCAAGTCAACGGTCCTTAGCCGATAGGGGGAAAGGGTAATGCGATACACCCACGAGGGGCTCACACTTTGGTACGGCACAGAGGATACTCCCGCGCCAGATGGGGTTATGGAATCAGGGGACAATCTCAGTATCATCGCCGGTGTCTCTCCTGCAAATCCTGGCAATACGGTCAGTATCCTGTATCGTGTCGATGGAGGTTTCGAGCGCACCGTCCGCGCAACGGAGTTGCGAACTGAATATGGTGCCGGGCGGCAGTACTTTCAAGCAACCTTTCCGAAGCTCCCTCCTGGGTCGAAGGTCGAGTATACCGTTATCGGCGAAAGTAGCGGACGGCGGGTACCGAACCCATGCGCTGTGACGGGATTGAACCGTCGATTTGAAATTTCACGTTCCGCCCCACCCGCATCTAAACCCGACGAAGCATCTCAACCAGATCTGTCTGATGGTCGCTTGCCGTTCAGCCTCGAATATCTTTCCCATTTCACAATTCATCTTGGCGGTAGTCCTCCAGAAATCATCGGAGAGACTCCGGAAGGCATTAAGGTCAACTGGTACATCAGCAGTGGTGAATTTATCGGACCAAAACTTAACGGGAAAATAAATCACGAGGGTGGAGATTGGATGACCATTCGGCGGGACGGGGTCGGGATCATGGATGTGCGTGCCACGCTGGAGACCAGCGATGGAGCATTGATCTTTATCCACTACCCAGGGTACTTCGAATTGGGGGAGAAGGGATACGAAAATTTTTTGAAGAATAAATGGCCACCCACACCACCCACAAGGACAACCCCCTGGATGATTACCTCCCACCCTAAGTACCTGTGGGTTAACCGATTACAATGCATCGGAATCGGCCGGGTCATCATGAAAGAACCAATTTATGAATATGACCTGTACGGATTGTTTTAGAACTTCGTGGGAAAATTTCGATACCAAATTATGGATGCTAACGCAGATATCCGGATTAACTTTAATACGCCACCCAGAATGACCGTCTTCATTTAATTGGTGTCCTTATTCATTATTCAGGAGAGGTGAAGAAGCTATGGAACAGGAAAATCCCCCCGGTCAATGGACGGAAGACCAATGGAGTCTCGTACAGCAGACAGTTCGTGATGAAGCAAGAAAGGTACGCGTAGCTGCATCGTTTTTGCCACGCAATGGCCCTTTGAGTTCAGATACTGATTCCGTGCCAACACAGGACTTTTTTGACAACCAGGCTAATCCCCTACCCCTACCAAATGGACCCCTTAACCGCCTGGCAGTTGACGACCGAACAACGCGACCGCTTACAACCATCTCCGTGAATGTTCAGATCAGAAATTCGCAAATGGCCCAACCGGACCTTTCCAGCGCTCTTAGTATGTTTCGGCGCGCCGCGAATATTATTGGGCGGATCGAGGATTGGCTGATCTTTCGAGGTCAGAACTCAGCAAACCCTTTTAATAATATGCAATTTGTTCCCCCCCTACCAAATGTTTTTACCGTTTCGAGCGGGGCGATATGGAGAGGACTCTTAAACACTGCAACCCTTCTAGGGTCCCCGCCGGTGTCGTTTACTGGTGCGTACAATCTTCTGAATGGCACGCTTGCATATTCTCCAGAAACGTTCGTGAGGGACATAACGAAGGGAATATCATATCTAGAAGAGGGAGGATATCTAGGACCATTCGCCCTTGTTCTAAGCACCGAACTCTTTGAATTGGCTCATACGCCCACTACTTCACTTGTGATGCCTTCAGATCGAATCAAGCCATTTTTAAACGGTCCGTTATTGCGGTCCAGCACGATACGACCTTGGTTCGGAGTTTTAATGTCCATGGCTGGTGATCCTGTTGATTTGGTATTGGCCAGCGATATCTCGGTTACGCCTATCCAGGTCACGATGGAGCCACGTCACGTTTACCGCGTGTCCGAGCGTTTTACCCTTCGCATTAAACAACCAAAGGCCCTTTTGGCCCTTAGTCCGGCATAGAATTGCAATTTTTATCAAGAAAGGTATTAAGAGAAATGACAAAAGAAAAAAAACCGCCAGTCCAAAAGAAAACACCTTCCAAAAAACAGCCTGCAAAAAAGAGAGGCAACCAAATATCTGCCCCAACACAGCCACCCATTTTGAGACCAGTGCCGGATAAAGGAAAAGTGGGTCCTTTGAGCTTCTGCAGAGGGATCGAGAAGGGTCATTTGACCGTTATTATCCAGAACGAAGGGGGAGATATTCCCGCTGATACAGAAGCCAAAGTAGAGGTAAATTTTCCGAATAAAGGTTCTCAAGAACAGGTTTTGCTCCCGTTGTTAAGTAGCCAGCAATCGGAACCGTTGGAATTTAAATTGCCCAAGAACGCCTTCGATCCGGACTGTGAGTTCGATATCAATATTTATATTGGAGAAAATTTGCACCGTACAACCGGTGGAATCTGCGCTGGGGAAATTCACTGCTCCCAATAATTGTAGCGGCCTTAAAATAATGGCCCCTATCAAAGTCACAGAAAGCTGAAAGCGGGCCTTTTCCAGGGCGGACTGAGGGCTTCCTTGGTGTGGGAAAGTCGTTTGTACGGTACATCTTGCTTGTGAATACCCACAGCCGATGAAGCTGTAATAGGGAGGGAAAGGTGGAATCATGAGTCAAAGATATCTTAGGCCTATAAAAAAGTCCTAAACGTCAGGACTGGTTGGAAAATTTTTCAGGTATTTAAAGAAGAGTAGGGAGATGGGCAAAAAAGTCATAATTCTCGGTGGGGGTATCGGCGGCATGAGTGCGGCACATGAGCTGGCTGAGCGAGGGTTTGATGTCGAAGTCTTTGAACGACAAGAGATCCCTGGGGGAAAGGCTCGCAGCATTCCCGTACTTGAATCCATTGATGATCGTGGGAGCCAGGGCACCCAGGGGCCGGCCATTGCGAAATGGCGGCGGATGAAAGGGCATGAGTTAGGTCCGAACGAGAAGGCTCCCTGGCTTCCGGGCGAGCACGGCTTTCGGTTTTTCCCGGGTTTCTACAAACACATCGTGGATACCATGGATCGGATTCCTTACGGACAGGGGAAAGTTTCTGACAATCTGGTCAAAACCACTCAGCTGTTACTGGCCAGGGAAGGGGCAGACGAAATGGTCCTTCCCTCCCGATTTCCACAGACTCCCCAGGATATGAAATCCTCCATTAACGCTGTCCTCAAGGTGTTATCTGATGAAGTTGGTGTATCGCTCCATGAGATGCAGCTCTTTGGAGGGCGGGTTTGGCAGATCGCGACCTCCTCCCACGAACGCCGGCTGGATGAATATGAAAAAATCGGATGGTGGGAATTTATTAAAGCTTCGCAAGGTTCCAAAGACTATAAAAAATTCTTCGGGCACGGAATCACCCGCTCTCTCGTCGCCTCTCAAGCTCACCTTGCCAATACACGCACAATCGGGAACATCTTTCTTCAACTGGTCTTTGACATTATTGACCCGACCATCCCAACCAGCGATCGTTTACTCAACGGACCGACGAACACGGTATGGATTCGGCCATGGCTGAACTATTTAGAACGTCGCGGTGTGAAATACCACCTGGATTGTACGGTTCAGTCCATCAATTTTTCCCACGGACGCGTACAGAGTATTACGGTGGAAAAGGACGGCATAAAAACACCCGTATCCGGCGATTATTTTGTAGCGGCACTCCCGGTTGAACGGATAGCACCCTTGATCAATCTGAGGCTTCAAGAAGCCGACCCGCGCCTGAGCCATCTATCTGAGTTGGCAAAAAATGTGGCCTGGATGAACGGCATCCAGTTTTACATCACACACCCGTTGCCCATTGCCCACGGCCATGTGATCTTTGTTGACACGCCCTGGGCCCTCACTTCAATTTCCCAGGGACAGTTCTGGCATGACTTTGACCTAGCCAAATTCAGTGACGGGGATACCCGGGATATTCTCTCGGTCGATATCTCCGACTGGGAAACCGAAGGGGTGCTCTATGGGAAAAAGGCCAGCGACTGCACTCGTGAGGAAATCGCCATGGAGACCTGGGAGCAACTCAAGCGCAGCCTCAACGATATGCATGGAAGGATGGTCCTGCGGGATGAAGACTTGGACCATTGGTTTTTGGATCCGGATATCCGCCATGATCCCGAGGAAAGGAAGTTACAGGAAAACGTCGAGCCACTTCTGGTGAATCTTAAAGATACGTGGCGTCTGAGGCCGGATGCCGTGACGGCCATTCCAAATTTATTCCTTGCGGCAGACTATGTGCGAACCCATACCGACCTGGCCACAATGGAAGCGGCCAATGAGGCTGCTCGAAGAGCGGTCAATGGCATACTGGACCACAGTGGGTCCGGGGCAACCCGCTGTCGCGTATGGGCGCTTCATGAACCGGAGATTCTCCTACCCTGGCGTGAATATGACCGGGCCCGATGGGAACAGAACTTGCCATGGGAAGACCCATTAGCCCTCATCAGTATCGCGAAACCGATACTCGAGGTATTGGGAAAAACAGGTGCACTATCCAGTATTAACAGTCGTTCGTTTCAGCGCTTGTCTGAAACTTTTGAAGTCGCCAACAGCTTGCCTGGGGTCGTGAACGACAACCAGACGTCCCCGATAGAAGAGCTGCTGGAGGTGACAAAACCCGTCCATTCGATCGTCGAGGAGGTCAGGGAGATGATTCCGTCTGACGGTGGCCTCACAGAGGTCAGGCCCAGACCTGGAGCACAGGCCCAGGGAATGAATGGGTGGGAAGGTGAAAGGAAACCACGGCAACCCGGCCGACTTCGAATCGTGCAAAAACCATGAACCCCCCATAGGTTTATAAAGTCATGGATTCTCAGGATTACAAGGCATTTCTTGAACGATTGGGTAACTACCGTCGCCAGACACTGGCCGCTCTGCAACGATCGCTTCCCGACAAAGAGCCACGTCGTTATCTCTACGTCCCGGTGCGGGAATATCTGGAACGTTCCGGAAAAGGGCTCCGCCCTGCTCTCTGTCTGGCCACCTGTCGAGCCTTTGGTGGCCGCCTTGAGGATGCCCTTGATTCCGCAGCCGCAATTGAAATGCTCCACAACGCCTTTCTCGTTCACGACGACATCGAAGACGGGAGTGAGTTTCGACGCACACATCGGACCCTGCATACGCAATATGGGATTCCAATCGCCGTCAATACCGGCGACGCGATGCAAGCGCTCGGCATGGGTATCCTGAGGAAAAATTCCTCTACGCTGAACCCCAAGCTTTCATGGCAGATTTTTGAAGAGTTCTACACCATGCTGATGGAGTCGTTTGAAGGACAAGCGATTGAGCTGGGG
>JAUIKP010000239.1 GCA_030430725.1 Nitrospiria bacterium | reverse complement strand
GCCATCCGTTTGGACAATCGCTGGGCAACACGCTTCATGGCGGTGGATCGGTCACGAGGATCAAGCAGCACATTCAGCACATGAACCTGCTTATGATCATCAACGGCACTACTCAAAGCTTGGACTAAGTCCCCAAACGTGCCCACTCGATGCCCCACGCCTCCACCCAACACATCACCAATCTTCTCGTACTGCCATTCATGGATGTCATTGAACGGACCTTCCAGAATTTCCCGTTCCGTCCCATAGCCGCGGTTATTCAGCACCACCACAATGGGGGCCTGCCCATTGCGAATGCAGGTGGACAACTCAGTGCCGGTCATTTGGAATGCGCCGTCACCGACTAACACAAGTGGCCTCAGGCCGGGATCAGCAAACCCAGCACCGAGAGCGGCCGGGACACTAAATCCCATGGAGGTGTAATAGGCCGGAGACAGGAACTCCGCATTTTTTCGTACACGCAGATCCGCAGCGGCAAACAGCGACTCCCCGACATCGGCAATCACCACCGTCTTCTCGTTGAGCAAACCATCCAAATATCCGAACACATTGCGAAGGGTCACTGCCGCTTCCGGACCGGGTGGATCAAAACGGACGCTATCGCGTGGCGGGAGCGCTCGTGACGGAAATGCCGGCAAGGGGGACGCCACCAGGGCTCGGATAAAATCTTCAAAACGGACGTCTTCATATTTATGATGCTTGATAGCAATGGAGTCCGCCGTCGCATGAACGGTCCGGCCTGCCGCCAGGAGCGTGGCATGCGCTTTGACGTCTTCAACATCAGTAAGCAATGTTCCTAGGGTCAGCAGACAGTCGGCATTTTCCACGAACTCCAGAATTTCTTCCCGCCCCACCAGTCCGCCATACACCCCGATATTTAATGGATGGTCTTCGCGAAGGACGGACTTCCCCAGCAAGGTGGTGGCGATAGGCACATTCATATGTTCGACCAGTTCGGTCAGTTGGTCCTGCAGGCCGAATCGATGGATTTCGGCGCCGGCCAGAATAACCGGACGTTCGGAACCGGACAAAATGCCGCGAACTTCGGCAACGGCTTCTTTGAGTGCCGCCGAATCACTCTGGCAGGCCGTGACTGTCGGTGGTGTTATTGAAGCCACCTGCACGGGAGTCATCACGAGGTCTCGTGGAATCTCCAAATAGATGGGCCGCTTGAATTGCATCAACGCCTTCAAGGCCCGGTCAATCTCCCGTTCGGCAGTATGAGGGTCATCCAACACGACAGAGGCCACCGTAATCTTTTCAAAGACATCACGTTGGGTCGAGAAATCACGGACCATGTGATGCAAGAAGGGATTATTGACTCGTTCCTTCAGCCCGGGTGAGCCGGAGATCAACACCACCGGCGACCGCTCGGCATACGCACAGGCCACGGCATTGACCATATTCAAACCACCCACGCAATAGGTCACACATGCGCCGCCAATCCCATGTATGCGCGCATAGGCATCCGCCGCAAAGCCCGCGCAATCTTCCCGGGTGGTTCCGATGTGCCGGATAGGTGATTCTTCAATGAGCTTAAAGAGCGTCAGCACATAATCGCCGGGAATACCAAAAATATGGTGTAGCCCCAGCTTGTACAAACGGTCCAGCAGAAGGGTGCCAATGGTATAGGAATCATTCAAGATTGATTCATCCTCATTGTCATTATATCGGATTAAATCCTAATAAAAAGAAGCCACAACCTAATAAGAAAACATAAACAAATTTCAATGGATAAAAAATCAAGAGTTTGCAAACAATTGGATTTCCCCATTCAGGAATTGGACGAATAATGTGTCTCTGGAGTAGCCCTCAATCACATGGTCATCCTGAGGCCCTGACGAAGGATCTGTGACCAGATGAAAAAGACAGAAACAAGCGAGATCATTCTTTTCCCTCAAGACGCCATTCCAGAAAACGTAACCTTTCCATCAACCGTTCAAAATTCAGCAACCTTCCTTAGCTGGGTCAGCCCAACCTTTCACCAATTTTCAATCGCCAACGTGATGTTCGCAACCTGAATATCTCACATCTCAATCATATAGCGCCTAATGGCGTATTTCTCACCCACATGCGCCCTACTCGTCTACCACCCCCTGACCAAAACCTCCTTCGACTCAATAGATAAAATCCGACACTGCCATAGTAATTCCCTGGAATACATCGAGGGCCAGAAAAATTCAATGGAGAGAAAAATTAATGTTGATTTTATTCACACAAAGAGCAAAGATTCCTCAACATCAAAGTGATTGCATCCTTTTTCGGCAGGGAGGCCACGCACAGTGGAATAAGACGTTCCCACTCGGGAGATCACATGGTGCGGGCAGAGAAAACACAGAGGAGCGTGATACGCGGACACAGTCCGTTTATCACGCTTTTTTTGTTCTGGTGAACAGGATATACCTTATCACTAATCCATTTAAACTCATCCCTCTATAGACAGACAGTCCGAAAAAGGAGAGCCGCTGATGAACACATCCCAAAGCCGTCATGTGAAAAGGGCATGGCTCCTGGCAGAATTCTGCGGGCTCCTCATAATATTGCTAGGAACGCTACCGCTAAGAACCGAGGCCCAAACGACCACATGGGTGGAGGGATCCGTTGGCCCGCCGTCAGTGTATGGATTTGAGTTCTCTCTTAGCGGAAATGGGCGTTGGTTAGCATTTATATCTTTTGACCATTTGGTTTCAACAGATACTAACGAATGGTTGGATGTGTATATTCGTGACCTGAATTCGGGAGACACCGAATTAATAAGCCGGACCCAAGGAGGCACCGCAGGGAATTCGGCAAGCCTCTCTCCCTCCGCTAGCGCGGATGGCCGATGGGTGGCCTTTGCGTCTTTTGCCGACAACTTAATTTCGGGAGACACCAACCAGGTCTTCGACGTATTTGTGAATGATCGTCAAACCGGAATCATCACGCGGGTAAGCGTGCCTCCTGGAGGCGGAGAGTTTGAGACCGATAGCTTTTCCCCCTCCATCAGTGCGAATGGCCGATGGGTGGCCTTTGGGTCCCTTCCCAGCTCTTTGAGCGTGGAAGGGGAGATCGTGGCCTATGAAAAAATTTTTGTGCATGACCGGCAAACCGGAGAAACGACGTTGGTCAACGTATCGACAGGTGGCGAATTGGCCAATGGGATGAGTTATAGCCTCGCCATCAGCGCGGATGGCCAGTGGGTGGCCTTTTCCTCCCAAGCAGACAATCTCGTCCCGGGGGATACCAATGCCTCTGATGATGTGTTTGTGCATAACAGGCTGACCGGGGAAACCACTCGGGTGAGCGTGGCCACCGGCGGGGCACAGGCGAACCAGGCGAGTGGACTTCCTTCGATCAACGGGGATGGCCGGATAGTGGCGTTTGGGTCCTCAGCCTCGAATCTGGTCAGTGGAGATACCAACGCCAATGGATCAGGAATTACGTTTGAGAACGGACGTGATGTCTTTGTCCATGACCGGCAGACAGGTCAGACCACACGAGTGAGCGTGGCCACGGGAGGAGGACAGGGAAACGGTTATAGCTACGGGCCCTCGCTCAGTCTAGATGGCCGGATAGTCGCGTTTTCGTCCTCAGCCGACAATCTGGTCTCAGGTGATACCAATGAGCATTCCGATGTCTTTGTCCATAATCGGCAGACGGGGCAAACGACGCGAGTGAGTGTCGCCACGGGCGGAGGCCAGGCGAACGATTTTAGTGCCGTGCCCTCCCTCAGCGCGGCGGGCAGGAGAGTGGCATTTGTATCGTATGCCGACAATATAGTGCCGGGGGCACCCGGAATTGCAAACTATGGTGTCTTTGTTCATGACCCTGACGGCTTCCTGCCTACAAACAGGGGAGGGAGCACCGACCTGGATGGCAATGGCACTAGCGATCTGCTCTGGCGGAATACCAGGACTGGCAGCACCGCGATCTGGCTGCTGAATGGAGCCACCATTGGATCGACCGGCTTCCCGGGCGGCGTGCCCCTCGCCTGGCAAGTCGCCGGGATTGGCGATGTAAATGGCGATGGCAAGGCCGATGTCATCTGGCGGCATACCACCAGTGCCACCGTGGCCATCTGGCTGATGAATGGGACGACCATTTCCTCCGTGGGCTTTCCCGCTAGTGTGCCAACCGCATGGAGCCTGCAAGCCGTGGGAGATTTGAATGGAGATGACAAGGCCGACCTCGTCTGGCGTAATTCCAACGATGGCAACACCGCAATCTGGTTGATGAACGGGACCAGGATCGCCGCCTCGGGATTTTTGGGGAAAGTGTCCCTCAACTGGCAGCTCGCAGGACTAGGCGATGTGAGCAGCGATGGCAAAGCTGATCTCATTTGGCGAAATGGCACGAGCCATGCGGTGGCCATCTGGGTAATGAACGGGTTAACCATGACGTCCTCCGGCATCCCTGGCAACGCGTCGCCGGATTTGCAATTCGCGGGAGTGGGCGATGTGAACGGCGACGGCAAGACCGACCTCCTCTGGCGCAACACGAGTAGCGGGGATGTGGAATTATGGCTGCTAAATGGCACTGCGATTGCGTCAACGGGCTCCCTGGATGGGTTATCCGCACAATGGCAGATTGAGCAGGTGGGCGATTCGGATGGCGATGGGAAGGCGGATGTGATTTGGTACAACACCACGACCGGGGCCGTGCGGTGTTGGCTATTAAATGGCTTGGCAATCGCCTCCGAGGCATTCCCGGGCACAGTCTCCACAGATTGGATCATTGCCGGGCGGCCGGTAGCTCCCCCGCTCAGCATCACCACAGCATCGACCTTGCCCGCAGGAACGGTGAACAAATCCTATAGCATCACGCTCGCAAAATTCGGAGGAACGCCCTCGTTTTCATGGACGGTGTTTTCGGGGTCCTTACCACCAGGGCTCACACTCAATCCATCCACCGGACAGATCAGCGGCACTCCAACCACAGCAGGAAAATTCCTGGCGACGATTCGAGTGCGGGACAGTGGGAACCCTTCTCAGTCGGCGCAGGAATTGTTCAGTCTCACCATCAATTCGCCGCCCTCCCCCCCTCCAACCAGCGGCGGCATAGGAGGGACATTGACCATTACTGGTGCGCCTGCAAGTGTGGGAGGCACATTTGTGGCAAACATTGGTCAAACCGGAAAAGATCCTCAACAACTTCTTGGCAGCGTGGTTGTGGGAGAAGGTATCTATTACAACACACCCCAGGAGCACCAGGAGGTTTTTGGTATAGTTTTCAACTATACAACCGGCGAACTTAGCTCAACATCTTTTGTGGCCGGACCGGTTCCGAATATAACCGGATGGGGTTGTTACGGGTCATATTTTCCGGGTTTACCTACTTCTGTCCCTGGCACCTGCAATGGAGTAACTGTCAACCCATCGGGGGGTACTGCCAATTTTTCGAACACCGTTTTGGAGGATCCTGATGGGTTGGCTTCTCCGATTACCGTGAACGGAAGGTTGACCTTTCCGCCGTTTTAGGTTGAGTGAGAGCGTGGAAGTGAGGCCGAAATGTTTTCCATTGATTTATTTAAATGGAAATATATTAGTCCTTGACCAATGAATGCGCTCTCATAGTCTAAGGAAATCTCATGGAAGAGATGCAACCCAGGGAGGGGTGAGAAAATTTTCTCACCCCTTTTTTGTTGACACGCAGACCTACGGCAGACATGAACGCCTAACGAGGTTCATTGCTCACCAGAACCACAAAAGGAGAGGGAGAATGAACAATTGGACAAAGAGCTCAGCTAAGCCAGAAAGGGCTGTATCCA
>JAUIKP010000238.1 GCA_030430725.1 Nitrospiria bacterium | reverse complement strand
CTCCCACCAGGACATTGCAGCGATTATCGAAAATAAAGGCGGGCATCATCCGCTGTCATCCTTTACCCTGACGGCATCTCAGGCAGGGACCATCATTGAACGGCACATGACGCCAGGCGAATTGATTACTCCAAGCGATAAACCATTTACCATTGCAGATCTGAATACGGTGTGGATTCTCCTCGATGTCTATGAGAAGGATCTTGCTGAAGTCCGTGTGGGGGCAGATGTCCGAATTGCCGTCGATGCGTTTCCAGGAGAGACATTTCGCGGCACGGTGGTATACCTGAGTAATCTTCTGGATCCAGACACACGGACCGTCGAAGCCCGGGTGGAAATTCCCAATCCGGAGGGACGCCTGCGTCCGGGGATGTTTGCCATGTCTTCAATTGCCGATTCAAGCTCCCAAGGGAAACAGGTTTTGAGGGTTCCTCTGGATGCTGTTCAACATATCGAAGAAAAAGCTGTGGTGTTCGTGGAGAAACAGCCTGGCTCCTATGAAAAACGGACGGTCACTCTTGGTACCAAAGATGATCCATATGTAGAAATTCTCAGCGGAGTGCAAGAAGGCGAACGGGTGGTCACTAAAGGATCATTTTATCTGAAGTCCGTCATGCTGGGAGAAACACTCGGAGGGCATGGCCATTAAGAGGAGTGGTGCCAAGGTCTCTTCCTGAAAAAAAAGGACATGATGTCATGCTGAATCGAACTTTCGAGTTTGCCTTAAGCCATCGGTTTCTCATTCTAGTCTTTGCCGGACTCATTATCGCGTCAGGAGTGTACTCGATGACCATCCTGCCCATTGACGCGGTTCCTGATGTGACGCCCAATCAAGTACAGATCCTGACCAATGCTCCAGGCTTGGGTCCGGTCGAAGTGGAGCGATTCATTACCTTTCCTGTTGAAACGGCCATGTCCGGATTGCCGGGGATCGAATTAATTCGCTCGGTCTCGCGCTTCGGCCTGTCCGCGATCACCATTTATTTCGATGAAGACATGGACATCTATTTCTGCCGGCGCTTGGTGATGGAACGATTGCCGCGGGCGCGCGAGGCCATCCCGGAAGAATTGGGGACGCCCGAAATGGGCCCCATTTCCACCGGCCTGGGAGAGATTTACCAGTTTGAGGTCAAGGGGGAAGGCTACTCGCTGATGGAACTGCGGACGATTCTGGATTGGGACATCGCGTTTAAGCTTCGTTCGGTTCCCGGTGTGATCGAAGTGAACACCTTTGGCGGGGAATTACAGACCTATGAATTCCAGCTGGATGCGTCGAAGCTGGTGTCATACGACCTTGGGATCGGGCAAATTTTTGAGGCCCTCGAGAAAAATAATGCGAATGCGGGAGGGGCCTATATTGTCCATGCTCAGGAGCAGTATTTGATTCGAGGAGAGGGACTTATCCAAACTCTTCAGGACATTGAAAATATCGTGGTGGCCACCAGGAACGACGGCACACCGATTTATATGCGGAATCTCGGCCAGGCTCAGTTCGCCCCCATGGTTCGCCAAGGCGCGGTGACGCGGGATGGAAAAGGCGAGGCGGTGACCGGCATCGTCATGCTGCTGATCGGAGAAAATGGACGGGTTGTGGTGAACCGGGTGAAAGAGAAACTGGAAGAAATTAAAAAATCCTTACCCGAAGGTGTCATCATAGATCCATATTACGACCGCATTGATTTGGTAATCAAGACCATTAAAACCGTGGCGATGAACCTGAGCGAGGGGGCCATTTTCGTCATTGCCGTTTTACTTCTACTTTTAGGAAATATCCGTGGGGGCCTTATCGTGGCCGTCGCCATTCCGCTCTCCATGTTGGCGGCGTTCACGGGCATGGTGGCGGCGGGAATCTCCGGAAACCTGATGAGCCTGGGTGCGATTGACTTTGGCCTCATTGTCGATGGGTCGGTCGTCATGATCGAAAACATCGTGCGGCATCTCGCCGAACGCCGCGAAAAGACTCAAAAATCCGGGCGCATGACGTCTGAGGAAATGCACGAGGTGATCCAGGAGTCCGGACGGGAAGTGTTACGCCCCATCTTCTTTGCGGTGGGCATCATTATCATCGTGTATCTTCCTATTCTGACGCTTCAGGGCATTGAAGGGAAAATGTTCACGCCCATGGCCGTTACTGTGATCTTTGCTCTGGTGGCTTCCCTGGTTCTCGCATTCACACTGACCCCGGTCCTGGCCAGTCTCTTTCTTCGAAAAGGGGTCAAAGAAGAAGAAACCTGGATCATCCGACACGTGAAGCGAATCTACCGCCCGCTGCTAACCCGCACGATGCACCATCCTGCCCTCACGGGTGGAGTGGCTGCCGCATTATTTGCGGGAAGCCTGGGAGTGGCTTCCTTCATGGGTGCGGAATTTATTCCCAAACTGGATGAAGGGTCGATTGCCCTGCAAGCCTGGCGGTTGCCCAGTATGTCCCTCGAAGAGTCCGTGAGGAACACGACCCGTATTGAACAAGTGCTGCAAACCTTTCCCGAAGTGACCTCGGTGATCTCCCGGACAGGCCGTCCCGAAATCGCGACCGATCCCATGGGCGTGGAGATTAGCGATATCTATGTGCTCTTAAAGCCTGATCATGAATGGACGACGGCGGCAACCAAGGATGGACTCATCCAGGCCTTTGACGCCGCCCTACAGAAAGCCGTGCCGGGAACGAAATTCAGTTACTCGCAACCCATCGAGCTTCGGGTCCAGGAATTGATCGCCGGCGTCCGCTCCGAGATTGCCATCAATATTTTTGGTGAAGATATGCAACAACTCAAGACCCTTGGCGACCAGGTTGTGCAAGTGGTCTCAAAAGTGCGTGGTGCCGCCGAGACGAAAGCGGAGCAGGTTGCGGGTCTTCCCTATTTGCGCGTGATCATCAATCGGGATGCCATTGCGCGCTATGGTATCAACGCCTCGCAAGTTTTGGACACGGTGCGTGCCATGGGCGGACGTCCTGTCGGCCAGGTGATAAAAGGCAATCGCCGGTTTTTCATCCAGGTCCGTTTTAGCCCGGAGGATCGCAAAAATTTTGAGCGGATCCGGGATATTAAAGTGGCCGATCCTCGTGGCCGCCTGATCCCCATCACTCAACTTGCCGACATTCGAGTTGAGACAGGCCTCGCACAAATCAGTCGCGAAAATATTCAGCGGCGGTTAGCGGTGGAGACCAACGTGCGGGGCCGCGACCTGAGCAGTTTTGTCGCCGAGGCGCAACAAGCCGTCGAGCAACAGGTCAAGCTTCCGGAAGGATACTCGATTGAATGGGGCGGCCAATTCGAACAATTGCAACGGGCTTCGATGCGGCTGGCAATTGTCGTGCCCCTATCGCTTTTTTTAATTTTTGTGGTGCTCTATACGATGTTTAATTCCGTCAGGCCGGCGGTGCTTATTTACTTGAATATTCCTTTGGCGGCAACAGGCGGTATTTTGGCATTGGCCTTCCGTGGGATGCCGTTTTCCATCTCCGCGGGAATTGGCTTTATCGCCCTGTTCGGCGTAGCCGTTCTGAACGGGGTGGTGCTGATGTCCTATGTGCTGGACCTGCGGAAAAAAGGACGTTCCGCCGAAGAAGCGGCCATGGAAGGAGCGATGATCCGTGTGCGCCCCGTGCTCATGACAGCTTTGGTGGCCAGTCTGGGATTTCTTCCGATGGCCCTTTCCAGTTCTGCCGGAGCTGAGGTACAACGCCCATTGGCGACGGTGGTCATTGGAGGTCTTGTCACCTCCACTGCCTTGACCCTTCTCGTGTTGCCCACCCTGTATGTGTGGGAGGAACGATTGCGGGAAGCTTGGGGGCGGCGGGTTCAGAGAACTTCTGAGGGTATTCAGTGAAGGGCCCTCACCTTTTAAGTGGGGCTTTGGGGCAGTGCTTGGAATCTATCAAAAAAGACAACTCTTTCTAGTCACCATAAGTGTAGTCTCAGTGCCCTGGGCTGTATACCGCGTAGTTTGCCTCTGCGCTTTACTTCTATTACACTATAATGTGTAATTATTGATCATAGGTGGAGGTAGATCATGCTGCAACAGGCTTCCCGAAAACCCTCTCTCCGGCAACGGTCTCTGCTCAGTTTGCAAGAAGCTGCCGAGATAAGAGACCTCTTTACGATCCTAGCCAACGAGACGCGGCTTCGTCTTCTGCATGCCCTAGTGCAGGCCGGGGAACTTTGCGTGACCGAGCTCGCGGAGCGGCTTGGAATGAAACCCCAAGCGATCTCCAACCAACTGCAGCGCCTGACAGACCGCAAGATTCTCACAACCCGGCGAGAAGGGAACCACATCTATTACCGCATCGTGGACCCTTGTGTGCCCACACTTCTCCACCGTGGAATCTGTCTTGTTGAGGATACCCGTGAATCCTGATGCGCGAGAGACCAAAGAGAAGGTTTTTGCCGAGGTTGTGGCGCAACTCCATGAGGCCACGGAGGCAAAAAAGTGCTGGCCATGCGGTTGTTTGCGCCAATCCCTTCAAACCATCGACCGAGTGGTTCCATCCGCCGAACGGTCACCTGAATTGGCTTCGGCCCTCACAGCCGCAACCGCATCACTCCTTCCAGTCCAATACGAATGTCTGGGCTGTCAGGTCTGTTATCCAGCGATAGCGGTCAACGCGCTCTCACAAATGAGCGGAGATTCATCTCTTGATATTTGCCCAACGGATGCGGTGGAAGCTCGCGCCGGGTGGCCACCCCTTCCAGGGAACTATACCGTCCTCCGGTATCACGCGCCGGTCGCGGTGTGCACGCTTACCGATGATGCCATTAGCCGTACTCTTTCCCAGCAGGCGGGGGCAGCCGTTGCGATTATAGGCACCCTCAATACAGAGAATCTTGGTATTGAACGTCTCATCCAGAATGTGCTGGCTAATCCGTATATTCGGTTTCTCGTCGTCTGCGGCACCGACTCGCGGCAAGCGATCGGCCACCTTCCCGGCCAGTCCCTTGTTGCACTGGCTCGTCACGGTCTCGATAAACGATCCCGCATTCAAGAGGCTCACGGCAAACGCCCGGTAATCCGAAACGTGGATCGGGCTGCGGTGGAATACTTTCGCCGCACAGTTGAGGTGATCGATTTGATCGGCACGAATAACCTAGGAACCATTCAAGCGATGGTGCAGGAGTGTTCTTATCGAAATCCCGGTTCCAGTGAGCCTTTTGTCTCTGCAGAGAACGTTTCCCCCATCTCTGGTTATATACCGACCAAGATGGTCCCTGACCCGGGTGGATACTTTGTGGTGTACGTCGATCATCACGGAGGATCCTTGTTCCTTGAACATTACAAGAATACGGGTTTTCTCGATGGGGTTATCCAAGGTCATACGGCCCCTGAGCTCTATACGCCTGCCATTGAACGCGGGTGGCTCTCCCGGTTGGATCATGCGGCGTACCTTGGCCGTGAACTCACTCGGGCCGAGCACACACTTTTCACAGGAGAACCATTCATTCAGGATGCCGCACCAGAGCGGGCTGATGACTCCATCACGACGCAGGGGAAAGGCGCTGCACCATGCACAAAAACATAGCAAAAACAGTCAATAGGAGAAAAATAAAATATTCCACGACATGGCTATTACTTTGTCTCGCTGTCTCTCTTGAAATTGCTGGCGCATTAGGACTGCGTTTCAGCAAGGGCTTTACCTTGTTGCTGCCGACCGTCATTTCGGTCTTAGCCTTCACGCTGGCACTCTATGCGCTCTCCGACACGGTAGGCCGCTGCTGCCGTGGCAGAGCGCCCGGCGCTGCGTTTGATCGTTTTCACGGAGAGG
>JAUIKP010000237.1 GCA_030430725.1 Nitrospiria bacterium | reverse complement strand
GCCGAAATGTTGGAGTTCTGGATCTCTTCGGCAAAGAGTTGGTCTTCCTGCCAGATGGGTTGTCCATCCTGCCGCCAATAGAGGCTAAAGGCCCAGCGTGGCAATGGTTCGCCGGGATACCATTTGCCTTGGCCAAAGTGCAGAAGTCCTCCAGGGGCAAAACGCTCCCGTAAGCGTTTAATAAGATTCGCCGCTAATGGTCGTTTCGTATCACCGACGGCCTCGGTATTCCATTCAGGAGCATCGGGATGATCAAGGGAGATAAAGGTGGGTTCTCCTCCGATCGTGAGGCGGACATCGTTGGCCGCCAATTCCTGATCCAATCGTTGTCCGAATTGATCGATCGCCTGCCATTGTTCCTCTGTGTAGGGTTTGGTCACCCGTGGTGTTTCAACAATACGGGTGACCGACATTTCATGAGAAAAGGTCGTTTCACAAATCTCCATCGCTCCACTTATTGGCGCAGCGGTCAGAGGGTGAGGCGTACAGGCCAGCGGAATGTGCCCTTCTCCAGCCAACAGACCGGACGTGGCATCCAATCCCACCCACCCGGCCCCCGGCAAATAGGCCTCCACCCAGGCGTGAAGGTCTGTGAAGTCCCGATCGGTACCAGACGGACCATCCAACGATTTCACGTCGGCGACAAGTTGGATCAAATAACCGGAGACGAATCGACTGGCAATGCCCAGGTGGCGAAGGATCTGCACGAGGAGCCAACCCGTGTCCCGGCACGATCCACGTCGCCGTTCCAATGTTTCATCAGGAGTTTGCACCCCGGGTTCCATGCGGACGACATAATCAATTTGAGATTTGAGTTGCTGATTGAGATTCATTAAAAAGGGAACGGTAGGATCATTCTGTGGTGCGGTGAACTGTCGCAGCCATTCTTGTAGTCGCGGGCCTGTTGGTTCTTTGGCCAAATACGGGAGCAGATCCTCTTTGACGAGGGGATCATAGCTGAAGGGAAGTGTCTCGGCGTCGGGTTCTAAAAAAAAGTCAAAGGGATTATAGACGACCATGTCGGCTAGAAGGTCGACCTCCACATGAAATTCCTGAATCTTTTCGGGGTAAATAATCCGTGCCAGATAGTTGCCGTGAGGATCCTGTTGCCAGTTCAGGAAATACCCGGTGGGCTCAATCTTGAGCGCGTAACTCAGAATGGGAGTCCGGCTATGGGGAGCCGGACGCAACCGGATGATGTGAGGTCCCATCTGAACGCGGCGATCGTAGCGATAATGCGTTTGGTGATTGAGTGCGACGTGGAGTGCCATGAAAAATCAATAGCCGCTGAATGACCGGTGTTAGTGAAAGGAAACGGGAAAAATGAAATGATCACCTTCACATGACGGATCAACGGATCTTAGCACTCTCCTTCGTTCTTTGCACCATTCTCTTTTCCCCTGAACCATTTCCAACAAGCTCCAATTACCCCTTCACAGCAAACCTTTGATGAGCCTCCTGCAGTGGTTGAAATTGCCCTTGGGCCAGTCGGCTATGCTACACTGGTTTTCGAAAATTCCGGTGAGGTTGTCCTTGTGCAAGAGGTCACCGATCAAAGGATAGGATTGTGAAATCGTTATTTGACCGCTATCAGATGAAATCAGGTTTTGATGAAATGTTCGAGTCGGTCGGGGTTCCACGTCGTCATTACCGGCGTCTCGTCGAGCGGTTACGGAATTTCACTTCGAAAGATCTGGAATTGAAACGACGTCAGGCTGATCAGGCATTTCTGCGGCAGGGCATTACCTTTACCGTCTATGGCGATCTCCAGCAAACGGAGAAAATTTTTCCCTTCGATCTGATGCCACGAATCATCCCGGATCTCGAATGGCGGGTTATTGAAGAGGGGATTCGCCAGCGAGTCATGGCCTTGAATATGTTTTTAGTAGACTTGTATGGCGATCAACGGATTCTTGACGATCAGGTGGTCCCTCGTGAGCTCATAGAAAGTTCCGCGCATTTCCAGAAAGATCTGGTGGGGTTTTGTCCCCCCAAAGAGGTGTTCATCCATGTGTCGGGTGTCGATTTGGTCCGGAACCATGAAGGCCAATATTATGTCCTGGAGGACAATCTCCGGACACCATCAGGCGTGTCGTATGTCCTGGAAAACCGACTGGTCATGAAGCAACTGTTTCCCAACCTGTTTGCCGACATGCAAGTCCGGCCTGTCGATCAATATCCGACACAACTTCTTGAAAATCTCAAGTGGCTGGCGCCCCTGGGGAAAGAAAATCCGACCGTCGTCCTCCTGACTCCCGGTGTGTTTAACTCTGCCTACTTTGAACATTGCTTTTTATCCTTACAAATGGGAATCCAAATGGTGGAAGGCCGTGATCTGGTGGTGGAATCGGATGACAAGGTCTATATGAAAACGACCCAAGGTCTCGAACAGGTGGATGTGATTTATCGCCGTGTGGATGATGGCTTCCTCGACCCTGAAGTGTTTCGCGAAGATTCCGTGTTAGGCGTTCCCGGCCTGGTCCGGGCCTATCGAGCAGGGAATGTGGGCCTGGCTAATGGCATCGGGAACGGGATCGCAGACGATAAGGCGGTGTATACGTTTGTGCCGAAGATGATCGACTACTATTTAAGCGAGAAACCTATTCTGCAAAATGTTCCCACCTATTTGTGCGGAAATCCTGAAGATCGGCAGTATGTGTTGGAGCATCTCGGGTCGTTGGTCGTCAAAGCCGTCGCGGAATCAGGTGGATATGGAATGTTGATGGGACCCAGTTCGACCAAAGCCGAACAGGAGGAGTTTCGACGGAAAATAGAGGCGAGCCCGCGAAGTTACATTGCCCAGCCGGTCGTGACCCTCTCGCATCATCCATGTGTCGTGGATGGAGAAGAGAACATGCGATTGGTCGGGCGGCATGTCGATCTCCGGCCGTTTGTCCTCTGGGGGGAAGAGATTTCCCTATCCTTGGGAGGATTGACCCGTGTTGCCTTGAAGGAAGGCTCCCTTGTCGTGAATTCTTCGCAAGGCGGAGGAAGTAAGGATACCTGGGTGCTCTATGGAGATGAATGAGCCATGTTAAGCCGAACGGCAGAATCGTTTTTCTGGATCGGGCGCTCGGTGGAACGGGCCGAATATACGGCCAGGTTCGTGGATGTGCATTTTCATTTGCTGACGGAAATTGCGACCAAGGAAGATCAAGCCAATATTTGGACTCGATATTTGGAAGACACCGGTGAACTGGAAACTTATATCAAAATTTTCAGGGAAGTGCAGACCAGACCGGTTATGGAATTTGTCACGCTCTGTCGTGAAAATCCCAATTCGCTGACCAATCTCATTGCCGCCGCCAGAAATAGTGCCCGCGGGATCCAGGATCAGTTATCCAGCGAAGTCTGGCATTTTATGAATGATTTTTATCTCAGCCTCAAGGGAAAGACCGAATTTGATTTGTGGTCGGATACACACGATTTGCTCAGGTATGTGCGCAATACCTGCTACACCCTGGACGGGGTGGTCGGCAGCACGATGGTCCACGATGAAGGGTGGAACTTTTACCGATTGGGATTGAACATTGAACGGGGTGGACGGACGGCTCGACTCATTGATATTCCTGTGCTCAGTGACCCCACGACCGAACCCAGGAGAATTTCCGAATATCATCAGTGTTTAGCCGCGTTGAAATCGGCCAGTGCCTTCGAGGCCTATCGGAAATTTTACTCGGCTCAGTTGGTGCCCAAACGAATCGTTGAATTTCTCATTTTTCATGAAAAGTTTCCTCGATCGGTCCGGTATACGACGGGGCAAATCAGTAAAATTGTGGAACGGTTGGCGGGAAGTAGTCGAAGGTCTGAAACCCGCCAGGCGGTCAGATTAAGCGGGGCCTTGGCAGCGGATCTGGAATTTGGCAGTTTGCAAGAGGTGTATTCCACCGGCCTGTCGCATTTTTTGACTCAGCTCCTCGAGCATTTCGACCAGCTTTCAAATTTGATTGCCCTGGCATTTTTCCGCACAAGTGGCTATTCCACCGCTTCTCAATCCCAAACACAATCCCAAACCGTTTAAAAGCCGTGGGCCTTGCCGGAAGGCCCTCGAATCTACCTTGAGAATTCTCGATCTTCTCTTCTGTTCTCAGTTGTAGTCCTCGCGGAACTGGGGTAAGCTTTCTCCGTTTCCTTGACAAGGCGTTGTCACTCTCATACATAGGCAAATAGCGAATCATCGGTATTCGTGTTGTTTCCCTGAATCTCACCATACCATGTCTGCATTTTCTGTCCTGTTGGTCATCCCTCCTCTGACTCAACTCAATACGCCGTATCCGTCCACGGCCTATTTGACGGGGTTTTTACGGTCACAAGGGTTTCGCACGCACCAGGCTGATGTGGGCATCGAAATGGTATTGGCCCTGTTTTCCCGTGGGGGTCTGAGCCGGGTCTTTACCGAACTCCGGAAAACCGCCATTGACGAACTGCCTGGTGAAGCGCGGCAAATGCTGAGTCTGTCACGGGCGTATGTCGAGACGATTGATCCGGTGATTAGCTTTTTGCAGGGTCGAAATCCCACCCTGGCTTCGCGCATCTGTCAGGGCACCTTCCTTCCCCAAGGTCCACGCTTTTCCTCGAAGTATTCAGAAAATCAAGACGGAATATCTCGTTTATACAATCAAGCCGACCAGGCCAAGCATCTGGCAACCTTGTATCTTGAAGATCTCGCCGACCTGCTTCAGGCCACCATCGCGCCCCACTTTGCATTGAGTCGCTATGCCGAATCCATTGCCATGCAGGCGAATGCCTATGATCGTCTTGAGGAAGCCTTGGTCCAACCCATGAGTCTCACGGACGAGTGGATGGTGGACGCGCTCTGGCGGCATGTAGACCGGCATCAACCTGCCGTCGTCGGGTTCTCTGTGCCGTTTCCCGGCAATCTGTATGGCGCACTCCGGATGGGGCAGCAATTACGCGTCAAAAGGCCGGAGATTAAAGTGGTGCTTGGGGGAGGGTATCCCAATACGGAGTTGCGACGGGTACGGGACGCCCGACTGTTTGAAGTCGTTGATTTTGTGACACTTGACGATGGGGAGCGACCCTTTCTCTGTCTGTTGGAATACCTGGAAGGTAAACGGAGAGCGGCGGATCTGTGCCGGACCTTTCTTCGTTCAGGGCAGAATGTCGTCTGGCAGAACGGAGCCAGTGAGCCGGACGTTTCCCAGCTCGAAGTGGGAACCCCTACCTACGACGGATTACTCCTCAATCAGTATATTTCGGTGTTGGATACGTTGAATCCCATGCATCGGCTCTGGTCCGATGGCCATTGGAATAAATTAACGGTGGCGCATGGGTGTTACTGGAAGCAGTGTACGTTCTGCGATGTGGGACTGGATTACATCGGCCGGTATGAAGTTTCACCGAGCGAAGTGTTGGTGGATCGGATCGAAGCCCTCATTGCCGAGACAGGACGTAACGGGTTTCATTTTGTGGATGAGGCGGCTCCGCCGGCGGGATTAAAAAATCTGGCGCTATCTCTGCTCGAACGGGAGGTCACCATTTCCTGGTGGGGAAACGTCAGGTTTGAACCGGCGTTTACGCCGGACCTCTGCCGACTGCTGGCCGCCTCCGGCTGTATTGCCTTGAGTGCCGGTTTGGAAGCGGCGTGCGATCGTCTGCTGGCCTTGGTGAAAAAAGGTATCACCGTTGACCAGACAGTCCGGGTGGTTCAGGCCTGCCGGAACGCGGAGATTCTGGTTCATGCCTATCTCATGTACGGGCTTCCCAGTGAGACGATCGGGGAAACCATCGAAAGCCTCGAACGGGTACGCCAATTGTTTGCGCATGATCTCATTCAATCGGCCTTCTGGCATCGGTTTACCACCACCGCC
>JAUIKP010000236.1 GCA_030430725.1 Nitrospiria bacterium | reverse complement strand
CCAGCAGACAATGCGTCTGGCAATTAACCCGGCAATTTGCACGCACAGGATTTTTTTCCCATCGGAACGCCTGAGCATCAGCGCATTTTGTTCATTTTCCGCTGATGCCTCCGGACGACTGGCTACTAAAAACTTCCCGGGAGCATAGGCGACATCCTGTAGCACTCCTGTAGCAGGCATCCGATTAATATGGACATTAAATACATTTAAAAAAATGCTGATTCTGATACTGGGTTCTTTGAGGAATCGGTGCTCGAATTCCTGTTCTATCGCTACGACCGTCCCATCACCGGGAGAGACAATGAGATTTCTCCCCTGAGGAATCGTTCTGCCCGGATTTCGAAAAAACCAGGCGGTAAATAGGGTCAACACCCCCGTCAGGCAAGTCAGCCAGACCGGCCCGACCACCCAACACCCAAGGGTCAGAAGCCCTCCCCCTGCAATAAAGGGGAGGCCTTCTTTGGCAACAGGAATCCCTTTTGCCTGATCAGCCATTGGGAAAGGGTCTCACGCCTCAAAACCTTTTCATCAATTTTTCTGTTTATCCACAAGCTGATCTTTTTGCAGCCAGGGCATCATTCCTCGCAACCGCGCACCGACCTCTTCAATGGGATGCTCTTCTCCCCTTCTCAAGAGGGCATTATACACGGGCCGGTTGGCCTGATTTTCCAGCACCCACTCTCTGGCGAATCGACCGCTTTGAATCTCTCCTAAAATCTCTTTCATTACTCTCTTCGTCTCATCGGTCACCACTCGTGGCCCTCTTGTCACATCTCCGTATTTGGCCGTCGTGCTAATAGAATAGCGCATATTAGCAATGCCACCCTGATAGATCAGATCCACGATGAGTTTCACTTCATGTAAACATTCGAAATAGGCCATTTCAGGCGAATAGCCGGCTTCGACCAAGGTTTCAAACCCTGCCTGAATCAGTGAGGTAAGACCGCCGCACAAGACCGCCTGCTCTCCAAAAAGATCGGTTTCCGTCTCTTCTCGAAAGGTTGTTTCAATAACACCCGCTCTGGCTCCGCCAATTGCACAAGCATAGGCCAAACCGACCTTAGTCGTCTGACCACCCGGATCCTGGTGAATGGCTAACAAACACGGTACGCCCGTCCCCTTGGTGTATTCCGACCTGACTAGATGCCCTGGACCCTTGGGGGCCACCATAAACACATTCACGTGGCTGGCAGGTTGAATTTGCCCAAAATGGATATTAAACCCATGCCCAAAAGCCAGATAAGCTCCTTGTTTCAAGTTTGGACCAATATCTTGATTGTAGATGGCGGCTTGGGCTTCATCGGGAGCTAACAGCATCACCACATCGGCACCCTTAACCGCATCCGCGGTCGGCATGACTTTCAATCCGGCCGCTTCCGCCTTGTTCCATGACGAACCTTCCCGGCAGCCCACGACGACTTGAAGACCACTATCCCGAATGTTTAAGGCATGAGCATGACCTTGGCTGCCGAAACCCACTACGGCCACAGTTTTTTTGGCCAAAATCTGTCGATCCGCGTCTTTCTCATAATAAATTTTCATCATGCACTCCTCATAAAGATAAAATAGTCCTCAGTCGTTCCGTCGATCAGGGTGGACGGATCCCCTCAATATAAAGGCAGGTGTTGGTTGGCCTGATTAATTTGCTTTCGCAAGCGGTCGGGATTGGGTTTGTGTCGAGCGTGTCGGTTCGCGCCCAATGGCAATCCTGCCGGTGCGTACCAGCTCTTTGATGCCAAGTGGTTGCAGGAGATTGATGATCGCCTGGACTTTCCTCACGTCTCCAGTGACTTCAATGGTATAGCTGGTAGGAGAGGAATCCAGAACATTGGCTCGAAAAATATCCGCAATGCGAAGAGCTTCCGCTCGATCCTCTGGCCGGGTATGGACCTTAATTAGCGCAGTCTCTCGTTCAACAAACTCGCTTTCGCTAATATCAACGACTTTTATCACATCAATAAGTTTGTTCAGCTGCTTCAGGATTTGTTCGATAATCGGATCATCCCCCTTGGTAACCAGGGTCATCATGGACACAGAGGGATCCAGCGTTGGAGCCACTGACAAACTTTCGATATTAAACCCCCGCCCGCTAAAGAGTCCCGCGATTCGGGACAAAGATCCGAATTTATTTTCTACCGTCAACGAAATAATGTGTTCCATAACACCCTTTTATGGTTGTACTCTAAGCTGTGATGACAGAATCCGAATCCGCCTGAGTACCAATTTTTTGCATGACATTGGGCTTTTTTAAGTCTGGGGGATCTGCTAATAACATTTCGTGATTACAGCCTCCGGCCGGAATCATGGGATAACAATTTTCAAACTGGTAGGTCGGGACGTCAATCACGACTGGGCCATTTATGGAAATCGCTTCACGAATGCCGTTATCCATTTCCGAAACCGTTTCAATCCGGATACCTGAAGCCCCATAGGCTTCCGCCAATTTCACAAAATCAGGAACGGTCCCCAGATAACTTGACGCATACCGGCCCTCATAGAACAAATCCTGCCACTGCCGAACCATGCCATGGAAACGGTTATTAATAATGAAAACTTTAACTGGTAATTGCTCGACAACTGCGGTCGCCAACTCTTGGGTATTCATTTGAATACTGCCATCACCGGCGACACACAGAACCAGTCGATCCGGAAACGCAGCTTGCGCACCCATAGCGGCCGGCAATCCAAAACCCATGGTCCCCAACCCACCTGACGTCAACCAGGATTGCGGGTTTTGTAATTTAAAGTATTGAGCTGCCCACATCTGGTGTTGGCCCACATCTGTGGCCAAAATAGGATTCCGGTCGCTCGTAAGCTGATACAGGCGATCAATAAGGAATTGTGGCTTAATTTGTCCGTCAGGGTCTTGATCAAAGTGCAGAGGATGTGCTTGCCTCCAGGCATTCAGTTGATCCCACCAGGGTTGCCTTTGCTCTTTTTGATTCCCATTTACCGTGGCCCGAAGAATATTATTTAATTCGGTTAGCACTCGCTTACAATCACCGACAATAGGAATGTCTACCTGAATATTCTTCCGAATAGAGGTCGGATCAATATCAATGTGAATAATTTTCGCATCGGGACAAAACTCTGAAACCTTTCCCGTCACTCGATCATCAAATCGTGCCCCAACGGCAATGACCAGGTCAGAATAATGCATGGCCATGTTCGCGACATATGTCCCATGCATGCCCAGCATGCCCAGTGAGAGGGGATGGGTTCCAGGAAATGCTCCAAGCGCCATTAAGGTCATGTCCACCGGAATTTGCGTCAGTTCGGCCAGCTCTTTCACCTCCGGAGAAGCTCCGGATAACACCACACCACCGCCCACATATAAAATTGGACGCTTTGCCTTCATGATCGCGTCCGCGGCTTGTTTAATTTTCCACCGACTTCCCTCGTACGTGGGATTATATCCGCGAACAGCAACAGACGTCGGGTATTGGAATTCCGCTTTCTCGAGCGAAATATCTTTAGGAATATCGACTAAGACCGGGCCAGGGCGACCAGTGGTGGCAATATAAAATGCTTCCTTAATCGTCTGAGCTAAATCTTTTACGTCCTTGACCAGGAAATTGTATTTGGTGCACGGACGACTGAGACCGATGTTGTCGGCCTCCTGGAAGGCATCATTGCCGATCAAGGCGGTCGGAACCTGTCCGGAAAAGACGACTATAGGAACGGAATCCATATACGCGTCCGCAAGAGACGTGATAACATTTGTCATGCCGGGGCCGGAGGTAATCAGCGCCACACCAGGTTTACCCATAGCTTTTGCGTATCCGACGGCCATAAACCCCGCACCCTGTTCATGTCGTGTCAGAATTACCCGAATATCTTTCTGCTGGTGCAAGACATCGAAAATTTTGAGAACCACTCCGCCTGGTAAGGCAAACATGGTTTTCACGCCCTCACGTTTTAATGCTTCTAAGAAGATTTCTGCACCAGTGATTTTCATGATTCTCACCCTCTGTTTAATTTGACGACGGACGAAACCTGGTGAACCACATCGTCCCGGGAAAACCCCTCACTACCCGCTCAGACAAAAAATATTCCCCATTTGTGGTAAATTTATTGTCTGCATAAATAAACCATTGTAATCATTGTGGTTTTTTCAAGTCAATATTTATTGTAGCAGGGTTGATCGCATTACGAAATACCTGTGGACGACTGGACAAAAGGTTTTATTTCACTACTGTGGCCCGCTCAATGTTCAAAGAAGACCTCCAGAACTTAGCACAACAACACCTGTTGAGGGAGTTGTCCCTTATCAACTCCCCCTCGGCTCCGGTCATTTCAGTGGAAGGGCGGGAAATCCTCCTTTTTGCATCCAATAACTATCTTGGGCTGGCCAACCATCCACAGGTAAAAGATGCCGCCACGAAAGCCATCAAAAAATTTGGGGTAGGATCTGGAGCCTCACGGTTAATATCCGGCAACATCACCCCTCATCACGTCTTAGAAAGTGAATTGGCCGGTTTTAAAGATACAGAAGCGGCGCTCACCTTTTCTTCAGGGTATGCCACCAATATAGGAGTCATCCCGAATCTTGCCACGGCAGATAGCCTGATTTTAGCGGATCGATTATGCCATGCCAGCCTGATTGATGGTTGCCGCCTCAGCCGGGCCACACTACGCGTCTTCCATCATAACGACGTCGAGCATCTCAAGCGCCTTCTGGCAAAACCACGTTCCCGGACTTCGACGCTCCTTCTGACTGAGGGGGTGTTTAGTATGGATGGAGATGTGGCTCCGCTGCCCGAGATAGCCAGATTGGCAGAAGAATATGGTGCCACCCTGCTCATTGATGACGCGCATGGCACCGGGGTCATGGGCGCAACCGGTCGAGGCACGGTGGAGCATTTTGGATTAGACTCCCGCCATATCCTACATATGGGCACGCTCAGTAAAGCCCTTGGGTCCAGCGGCGGGTTTATCGCCGGGTCGAAAGATTTCGTGTCCTATCTGATTAATACCGCACGCTCATTTATCTATACCACCGCCCCACCACCAGCCATTGCCGCAGCAGCGAGTGCGGCCCTGGCAATCATCCGGCAAGAACCCCAACGGAGGAAAAGGCTCTGGCGGAATCGAGATTTTTTGCATCAGGGACTAGTAACCATGGGGTTCCAGCTGACCGCCACTCAGAGCCCTATTCTCCCGATCCTGGTGAACGACCCCGAACTCGGGGTCCAGATGAGCCAACGCTTACGAGCAGAGGGCGTGTGGATTCCCGCTGTCCGCCCCCCTACGGTCCCAAAAGGGACGAGCCGCCTCCGCATCACGGTTACAGCCGATCATTCACTTGAGCATCTCGAGACCGCACTCAGAGCATTACGGAAAGTAGGAACAGCTCTTAAGGTTCTCTGAGCGAAGGATTACCCCCCTTTGTTCCACTTCTTATTCTTGCCAGCTGATGCTGAGAAACGCCCTTTCCATTATGTCCTCCATTCGAAACCCAAAGAGATCAAGAATCCCCTCCATTCAAGAAAATCAAACGGTATTCCGAAAAGATGAGCAGGAATTCCATGGCACCGAGATTTCCACATTGCATTGATTGATATAGGGTTGACTTCTTTTCAATGATTCACAACTTCTATACGCCTTCATTCATCACAACGTGCCTTTAAATCAGTTAGATTTTTGTATGAATACACAACTGTTGCCGGGAAAAATTGAAATACAGGGAGAAATTGCCAAAGGCCAAACCGGTACCATTTACTATGGGTATGATCTCGAACTGCGACAAGAAATGGCGATTAAGGTGTATCATACCCATATCAGTGGCCGGCTTATTCGTGGAAAAGCCTTCATCGAAGCAGCCAAATCACTCC
>JAUIKP010000235.1 GCA_030430725.1 Nitrospiria bacterium | reverse complement strand
ATTTTTGAATTCTGGCATTGCTGGTATCCGAGACAAACAGATTGCCTTGTGGATCGGTGGTAACACCCCAAGGGACATCAAATTTCCCCGCTTCCGCCCCTCGCCAGGCAAAACCGAATTTTCCCCATGCGTTGATTATGTTTCCTTCGGAATCAAACTTTTGGATGCGATTGTTCCCACTGTCGGCAACATACACATCTCCCTCTGGTGATGTGGCAATGCCCCGTGGATAGTAAAATTTTCCTTCGCTTGAATCAGGTTCGTCACCCCAACGTGCAAGAAATTTTCCGGATCGGTCAAACTTCTGAATTGAATGATTGTCTGTATCGCCGATATAGATATTCCCGTCTTTATCTATCGCAATGCCGGTTGGTGATTTAAATTCTCCATCGTCAACGCCTTCGCACCCTATTTGCATCACTGGGAGATAGGGCGAAGGAATGGACATTACCTCTTCAGATAATAGACTTTCACCCTCTTCCGTAACCACAGAGATGGCATAGTGATAACAGAGGTTATTGGCTAGGTCGTTATGTTCGTAAGGAGAAATTGCTCCTTCAATGCAATTGGCTTTTTCTTTGGTTATTCCGACTTTTGGGATGAAATCTTCCTGGCCAGCTACTGGCCTGGTCAATTCGTTCGGCTTAATTTGAACGCCTTTGGTGGTCATGAAATAAACGTTGTAATAGAGGGCATGTGGAACAGGATCCCAAGTCAGGGTTATACGCGTATGGTCAGGGACGGCGCGTAGGTTATCTGGTGCCTGTGGAATATTCACATCCTCGTTTTGTCCTGCTCCCCAGTTCTCCTCTCCGTTTTCTACGGTCAACATGTTTTGATAGAGAGGATTTCCATAGAATAAAACATCCAGAAGTTTTGCCATGCTGTGCCTCTGAAACTGATGAATTAGTTGGGTGAAATTTGTAATTTATGCAATAAATACAATGACTTACGACGAAAGTCTACCAGGAAAAAAAGAAGGAAGTCAAGGAAAGTATTCGCAGGCTATTTACCTTTTAGCTGTCTTTGACAACGAGTCAAAAGCGAGGGATTTCAGATCAATAAAATACTCTTACATTATTCCTTTTTACTTCTTTGTAGATAATATTGAGACCTCATGGGTATAAAATTTCGCCCTTTCATCATCGGCAAATCTTGAGTGTGAGAATGCAAAACGAGAATGCAAAACAAATTCCCCACTCTATAGATTTAAGATGGTTGGCCAATTCCTGATTTTGTAACGTTGGCAGCCTGTGGACCCTTTGCTCCCTCTACCAAGTCAAATTCCACCGATTCCCCCTCTTTGAGGGATTTAAATCCGTCTTCTTGGAGTGCGGAGTAATGGACAAACACATCCTGTCCACCTTCAACCTGAATGAATCCAAAACCTTTCCGATCATTAAACCATTTTACTGTTCCCTTACTTCTCATGATGGCCCTCCCCATAGAGTACTTGTGGATAAGTATATTGCAAAAAGTTGTGCGTGTTTAAAAAGAAAAGCCGAAAAAGGAGTTTATTCCTCTCTCGGCTTCGCGGCGTAATATTCTTCTCACTTCTTTACCCATTACGAAAACACGGAGGATTTAGCACAGTTTAGAGAGTCTGTCAATAAATGACAGGAGGAAATTCATTCCCTACTATTCGCTTTTAGGCAAATCATTTCGGATATTTGTTTGAAAATGAGCAAAGCGGCCATGCCAATCAACCCACATTTTTCACCACCTTCCACTTTTTAAAATTGTCCAAGACCTTGATCAGACTTCTCGATCGGTACATTTTTTTTGAGTTGCTTCCACCATTTTTGACCAGCCTGTCCGGATTGTGTTTCATCATTTTTACCAAGGAAATGCTGCGGCTGGTGGATTTAGTAGTCTCCCGAGGAATTAGTTTGGCGGCCTTGGGGTCTATTGTGCTCCATTTGCTTCCTTCATTTTTAGTTCTAACCTTACCAATTGCCTGCTTAATTGCCTCAATTTCGGCATTTAATCGGCTATCGTTTGACAATGAGGTCGTGGCTATTCGAGCTGCGGGGGTCAGCTTTTGGCGGATCAACCTGCCTGTAGTGGTCTTTTCCGGCCTTGTATTCCTCTTAACGGTATATCTTTCTCAATGGGGCCAGCCTTGGGCTAATGTGTCATTGAAGACTTTGGCTCTGAGCGTCATTGAAGATGAGTTGACTCTTGCTGTTGATTCGGGCGTGTTTAATGAACCGATCCCCGGACTCATGGTGTATGTCCCACACTCTGAGAATGCCTCTGGCCATAAGGGAATATTTATTTCGGACCAACGTAATCCGGAGCAACCCTTGATAATTGTGGCGGAGAATTTTCACATGTTGAAACAGACCGAACGTCAACAATTTGGTATTCGATTGTTTAAGGGGGCAATTCATCAAGTTCCCAAAGATGCCAATAGTTTTCATCGAGTCACCTTTGATACTTATGATTTTTGGATTTCTTCCCCTTTTACCTCAGTCAAAGATAAAGCAAGACGGAAAACCTACCAAACCCTCACTCAGCGATTGGAGGAATCTGGTGGAACGGATGCTGGTGCCCTTCGTCGATTAGTAGCCTTTCATAAAGACACCGCCTTTCCGGTTGCCACCTTTGTGCTGGGTTTGTTGGGCGTCCCGGTGGGAATTGTGTCGAAGCGGTCCGGGAAAGCTGGAGGGTTTGCGATTGGGGTTCTCGTGATTATCGGATTTTATTTATTGAATGTGTTGGGGGAATTTCTCGTGACGACGTTGGTGATTTCTCCGTTTTTCGGTGCCTGGATGCCTAACATTATCCTAGCCTGTTTCACAGGGTTCCTGTTATTTCAAGCTGGAAAACAATGATCCAGAATTCGTTCTAACAATATCGAACATGAAAAAAATTTCTTGGTATGTGTTTGGGAAATTCAGTGGCGTCTTCGTTATGTGTCTTGTAACAGTGCTGACGATTTATCTTGTTGTGGATTTTTTTGAAAAATTAAGAAAATTTTTGAAATATGATGCGGACTTAACTGTTATCTTCAGTTTTTTTGTTTATCGGATTCCAGAAATTGCTTTTTTATTAGCCCCTCTGGCGGCCCTCATGGCGTCAATTTTGACGGTTTGTGGGCTTAATCGGACTCGTGAAATCACGGCGATGCGCAGTTGTGGATTAAGTTTTTATCAAATTGCCATTCCCTTTTTTGTCTTTGGTGGGCTTGTGAGTGTCGTGGGGCTGAGCTTGACGGCGGTGTTGATTCCTCTGGCCAATATAAAAGCCGAATTTGTTCAATCGGTCTTGATCCAAAATAAACCAGAACCCCTCATACTTACTCCAGAACGTTTGTGGCTTCGGGTGGGACGAAATCACCTGATGCGGATTGATTCGGTGACAGAAGATGGGTTTCGTTTAAATGGTATTCACCGGTACACCCTTGATGATCGCTTCAGTCTCAAAGGCATTCTTGAAGGAGAATGGGCAATATTTGTCGATGAGGAATGGATAATGGAGCATGTGATTGAGCGAACATTTCAGGGTGAAGAACGCATCCAAGTTAATGGTAGGTCACGACAGGCGTTGCCGCTCTCTCTTACGCCTGATGATTTTCAGAATTGGCTGGCTCGGTCACCAGAGCATATGTCGTTGTATGAATTGCATGACTATATTCAACGTGTAAAAGAAGATGGTCATAGTCCTCACCGTTTTTTAACTGACTATTGGGCTCGAATTGCGTACTCACTCGTTCCCCTGGTGATGATACTGGTAGGGATCTCGGTGAGCCTCCGAGGAAGTGGTGTGCGTGAAGTTGGAATTGCCAAGGGACTTGGACAAACTTTGACAATTGGGTTTTTTTTCTGGGCTGCGCATTCGGTAGGCATTGTTTTAGGAAGAAATGGAGCGGTATTACCGATCATCGGCAGCTGGATTGCCACAATGATGTTTTTGATCATTGGTATAAATCTTTTTTTGAAACTTAAATGAAGGATCTAGGATTGGCATGAAGACCAATTGAGGCAAGGTGTCCTTGAAATTTTGGTCATCGGCTGCTATTCACCATTCGTGTTGGTTCTTGATGCTGTGCAATGTATGAACTTGTCAAGTTTTCTCATATACCCGCAAGGGATTTTCTTAATTCCCCCTGACCCGGATCCGATAACACTTCCTGAGAGAGAGGTCGAAGAATAAGGGGACTCGAAGCTCCAAGGCCGGCAGTTGATTGGGGAAATCTCTAAATAGCACCATTTCCATGAGGTTGTAATTATCGAATAACGTATTGAACAGGTGACAAGGGCAAACTATCCGTGAGGATAGGGCGCAAAGCCAAGAAACCCTGAGAACGTAGTTGTTTCAGGGTTCGTCTGGTTACCGAACTGTGCTGGTAGATCCATGCGTTCGTTCATGCGCCCATTCCCTGGAATTGGGCGCTTTTTTTGGTCACCCTGGAAAGGCCAAAGTATGGACGAAGACGCAAAACCTTTCACAGAGTCAGTAGTTGGTATCAAAGAACCCGACTCGTCTCACCTCGGTTCGGTTAGTCCTGACAAAGCAGACCATACGGAGGTACGGGGCCAGCTTGATCAGGAACATGTTACCCGGATTTTATTGGAGTTTCTCCCGACCATTCGTCGGATGGCTGGAATTATGGCGTCCAGGAATCCCTTTTCCCTGGATGTCGAGGATTTGACGAGCGCTGGGGCTATGGGGTTGTTGTCGGCATTGAAGCGGTATGATCCAACACGGGATATTAAATTTCGCACATTTGCCGAATATCGCATTCGTGGCATGATGTTAGATGAAATTCGATCGATGGATTGGGTTCCTCGGTCTATTCGATCTCGGCGAGATCAAGTGCGACACATTGTTGAAAAGCACCTTCAGGAAAATGGGGAGCCGCCGACTACACAGGAATTGGCCACGCTGTTGGGCGTTCCCATTGAGGAAATAGAAGGAGTGGGAGGGTGTGATCCTCGTTTAATAAGTCTGGATGAGCCGGTTGGGCAGGGAGAAGGTGAATGCACCCTCCGCGATGTTTTGCCGGATGTTAATCACCTGGACCCTTTTGTTGCCTGTGCGGATGCAGAAATGAAAGCGGCATTGTCAGCGGCGCTCCAGACATTATCGGCACGCCAGCAAGAGGTGCTCCAATCGTATTATCACGCCGGATTGACAATGAAAGAAATTGGTCGGCAGATGGGGCTTACAGAGTCTGGGGTCTGTCGGGTGCATTCGGGTGCACTTCGACATCTACGCATAGAGTTGACACGTATTGAAGATGGTGGATCCAGTGCTCCTCGACCTAGGAATTTACGAAAAACGCGCGTCGTCAGTGGCTAATTAAATGGTGTGCTTATTAAAAAATTCGTGACCGCCAATTTTTGCCACTTTACGGTTGAACTGAGCCCACCGGGGAGTTTCGACCAGTTGGGGGTTATAAAATAGTACCGCCCCATCCACAACCTTTCGGCCGTCTTGTACAACTTTCCAAGCTAATAAACTATCTTGCATAATACGATTTTTTTGATCAAATTCCACTTCTTCTGGATTACGACCTATCCATGGTTCAAACTGTTTGGCACGAAGAACCGTCCCCTTGACCGTCCCATCGCTGTGATATTTGAGAGTCATTCGGTTCCGAATGACGGCGGCAACCGCTAACTTTCCAGCAAAACTTTCACCACCGGCTTCCATATAGATGGTTAAGGCCGCTAATGTGTCGTCGTTGTGCCTAGATTTCTTCCGGTGGATTGTTTCTAGATGGAAAGGTGACGCAGGGGTGGAGGAAGAAAGAACTAATGCGATGTCAGACGAATTTGCGGGAGTAGGTGAGACCGGGAGTAAGCATAGGGAGAAGGTTTCTATCCCGATG
>JAUIKP010000234.1 GCA_030430725.1 Nitrospiria bacterium | reverse complement strand
CTTGTACCTCCTATCTGAAGGTAACAGCCACACACTGATTCCCACCACCCTCTGGCATTTTGAACACCCTGAACGCTTTGAGACCTTTCGTGCCATTACCGAACGAACCGACTTTCGCCCCGGCGAAAGTCTTCCCGGTCGGGTGCTGGCAAGTGGAAAGCCCATTTGGATTCGGGATGTGACTCAAGACCACAATTTTCTCAGACCTCAACAGGCAAATGAAATTGACGTGAGAGCTGGACTTGGACTTCCAATTGTCATCGGGGAACAGGTGGTCGGCGTGTTGGAGTTTTTTTCGACTGATGAGAGAGAACCGGATGGCAAATTATTAGAAGTCATGGGGTATGTAGGCGCACAACTGGGCCGCGTGGTTGAACGCAAGCGAGGAGAGGCTATCTTGATTCGTGCCAAAGCCGAAGCCGAGGCCGCGACTAAAATGAAAGCCGATTTTCTGGCCACGATGAGTCATGAAATCCGAACGCCCATGAATGGCATCATCGGCATGGCGGATATTTTACTCGGCACTCATCTCACGGAGGACCAGCAAGACTGTCTCCTCACCATCAAGGATTCAGGTGATGCGCTTCTCACCATCATCAATGACATACTCGATTTCTCAAAAATCGAATCCGGAAAGCTGAATATCGAAACAATAGACTTTGACTTTCGGGAGACGGTGGATGCCGTGATCGATCTGTTAGCCTTTCAGGCGCAAGGCAAGGGATTAGAATTGATGAGCCTGATCAATCCGGAAATTCCCACCACGGTCCAGGGTGATCCAGTAAGACTCCGCCAGATCCTGATGAACCTCATTGGCAATGCGATTAAGTTCACCGGACAGGGAGAAATTATGGTTCGGATTTTCCCCGAAGAGGAAACCTCCGAAACAGCCCTCTTACGGTTTACTATTACCGATACAGGTATTGGGATACCCCCTGAAGGCCAGGCTCGCCTGTTTCAGGCCTTTAGCCAGGAAGACAGCTCCACAACCCGGAAATACGGAGGGACAGGATTAGGTCTCTCCATATCCAAAAAGCTGGCTGAGCTCATGGGAGGAACCATCGGAGTTCAGAGCGAATTGGGCCAAGGAAGTTGTTTCTGGTTCACCACCCGATTTGGCAATCCACATCCTCACCCGGTCGTTGAGATTTTGCCTCGTGAACTTGAAGGTGTTCGTATTGGCATCATTGGTGATAACGCCACAAATCGAATGTTACTCCAAAAATATACAAGCTATTGGGGCATGCAAAGTATCCAGGCGGAAAATGGGGAAAAGGCCTTGGCCATTTTCCGGGAACAGGCAGGGAAAGGAGAACCCTGTCACCTTGCTCTCATAGAGATGAACATGCCGGGCATGGATGGTCTCGAACTGGCGAATGCCATCAAAGCCGATCCGCAGTTGGCGTCCATTCGTTTGATTTTGCTCAATCCTTTGGTCAGCCGGATCGAACATACCCACAGACTCAATCAAAGGCATTTCGCGGCCTTTGTCAACAAACCGGTTCGGTACAAACAATTGCACCAATGTCTGTTAAATGTCCTGAGACGGTCTGACGTGGCCCCTTCGCCCATCGCGATTCAATCGCCCGCAAAGGAGATGAACAAAGGGTCAGGGCACCGACTCCTCCTGGTCGATGATAATCCCGTCAACCAAAAAGTCGGGGTCCGTATGCTGCAAACACTGGGATATCAAGTGGATATTGCAGAGAATGGACGTGAAGCGGTTGAAGCCATCACACAGACCGCCTATGCCGGTGTCCTCATGGATTGTCAAATGCCGGAGATGGACGGATTTGAAGCTACCCGAGAAATACGGAAACGTGAACGCACCCCTCCACATTTGCCTATCATTGCCATGACGGCCACCGCCATGGCTGGTGATCGAGAAAAATGCTTGGAAGCCGGCATGAATGATTTTTTATCCAAACCGGTAAAATTAGAGGATCTGAGACGAATTTTGGAGAAATGGCTCACCCAAACTTCTTCAACCATACACCATGAGAATGAAGCAGGATCTCATCAACCGGACAATCGAGAAGCCTCACTCCGATCCGGAGCATCCGCACTAGATCCCCCGCCACCCTTGGATTCGGCGACCCTCGCAGACCTACGCCGATTGGGGGGAGATGAGGATCCCACATTTTTAATTTCCGTCATTGACCAATTTTGTCGGGATTCCGTTACACACATGGATGGAATCAGCCTGGCGATACAGGAAAACAAGAGTGATTCCCTTCTCAAGGTGGCGCATGCGCTCAAAGGATGCTCACGAACCATTGGCGCCAAGCCACTTGCCGAATTAGCCTTTCAACTTGAGCAAATGGCCCAAACCCAAAACCTTGAAAAAGCTCAAGCCATCTTCGTGGCGCTTCAATCTGAATTCGAGCGGGTACAAGCCGCTCTGCAAGATGAAGTAAAGCAGTTCTCTCCGACCCTTTCATAATGGACATAGCAGAAAAGCATGTCCTCTCAGCTTTCCGAAGGAGGGGATCTTCATTGAGTCGTAAAATCAAGGAAAAATCCTGCACTAAGCCTGGTCTAAATTGACCAGACAACTCTCTTCTCTCCCTGTTATTTATTGAAAATGACCCTCGTGCCTTCTCTTTCACGGACCAACAGGTACATAGACGTCCTGGAAGAAAGCCTTGTAAAAAGGGAATTTGTCTATCATTCGGAAGGAACGGCATCTGATTGGTTGGATTGAAGCTGAAAAAAATCCCCGCCTTTATGCAATTCGTCGTCCGTTCCCCAATGAAGTTCCTTTTCAACCTTTTTCATTCGAGGAACGTGCTTGGAACAATGAATATAGGCTTCTTCGACTTCTACGATTACCCAGCATTCGGGATGTTGTCCCCCTTTCATCTGTGTAGCGTCACGCATAGCCTGAGGAATTTCCGACATAGCCATGACTTCTTCATTGGTTACCACACGTGCCTTTCCATTGACATGCAGACCGACCGTACTTTGTAAAAAATCGATGAACATCAGGCCGATGTGGGGATTTTCAAGAATGTTGCCGACACTCGCCATGACCCCGTTCCCGCGATATTCGGGATACGCCAATCGTTTAGCATTGAGCACTCTGACGAACCCGGCAGTCCCGGCACGATACGAGCAATCACATTGGCTCTTGGCATTGGCCGTCGAAAGAAACACCATCTCCTGCCTGGCAATAAATGACTGCATTTTGTCATTTAATTCATTCGTCATCTGATTCCGATAAAAAGCCATAGCCCGTCGGGCTGTTCCGAACATGCGTTGGGCTTGCCCCTCCCCTTCGGAATTCATATACGGTGTCACGTCTTCCTGCTCTTTATTCATCTCTCACCTTTTTTTATTGGCAAATGGTAAGACAGAGCCCGCCTTGCCTTCGAAAATTATTGAAAACCTCTGGAGAAGAATACACTCGATATCTTAGACGCACAGGTGTGCCTAAGGAAAGAACTTCATGACACATCCGAACATAAAGGACATGGGACTTCTTCTATTATTGTAGGGAGAAGCGAGAGGGAAATACTCAAAAACTCGCAGTGTCAGGACATAGGTTCATTCCTAAACACATCCCCTGCGTGATGGGGAGCAGAAGCTATGTCAGAAAACTAAGGGGAATAGCAAGTTCAACGGGTTTCGCTCGGGAATGTTACACCCACCAGGTGAGTGCACCTAAGAATGGTGGACTGGGATCCCCTGCTTTATGCCCAACAGATAGGATCAGAGGTGGAAGGAAGGAGAAGGGAAGCGGGTTGTTCAGGTAATAATGCCAATCCTGACAGAATATCCTTGGACTGGAAAAGCATTCCAAGAAGAAAACCGGTCAAGGAATCAAACGATCAGAGAGAAAATCCAGGGCTCACTAGTATTGCGGTGGTTGCGGGCCTGGCCGTATCCCAACTAAATCGGGATCTTCCCCATCAAGCACCCGAGGAGCTTCTCCGTTTTCAGACTTGCGTTGTTCACGACGGGCTTCCTTATCCTGTTGCTTCATTCTTTTCACCATCTCACGATTTCGTTTGGCCTGGGTCACTTTTGTCGGTCATCCCATATATCTCACTCCTTTCGACTAAGGTATCACTCCTCGGTCACAATCATTTGATGATGTAAGGCTCTCCTGGGATCTGAATGCGTGCCAGCCTACCGTATGAGTTTGTTTGCCCTCCCTCACGAGTCTTCACCTGCCGGCTCACGTCCGGCTCGAGGGAATCCCTTTTGCTACGTGGACGCCCTAGGCGCTTTGGACAATGGCTTTGCTGATGCTAAGGAACGGGAAACTTTTTGTGGCACGACATCAAGGCGAGTCGCGCTATCCTGATCAAACCCAGGACTCGACATCATCAGAACTTGTCGGCGAACCTCATCAATCGGCATGGGGATTTTTTCTTTAGAAGGATCAGCGAGGCCAAGAAGATCCCAACGAATTTTCGGCTCAGGTTTAAATGTTTTTTTACATCTGACCTTCCCACCCCACTTCATTGTCAGCTTCATAAGAAGCCTCCTTCTTTTTAAACATCCATGCGAATCATGAGAAAGAACCTGGACCGTCCTATCGGACCGTACGAAGAGCGAGGAGAAATGAAGCCGCACTCCCTCACGAAGTAGTCATAGAAATCAATCCCCTTAGGAATGAAAACGCAGGAAAGGCAGGAGTACTACCATCGCTTGTACGGTAGATCAGGGTAGCACTCCACTGGGAGGGAGTCAAATTCAGGATAAAACCATGGCGGAATTAAGGACGGATTTCCACCCTCGTCACGTTTTGTAGAATCATTCCCTCCCAACGGCCAGAATCACTCACGGCATCGGAACAAGGGTGACAATTTTCATCTCAAGACAGGACGCCGAATATTCATCTAAAGAGCGACCTCTTCCCCTTTGGGTTTCCATTTCCGTGCAAGTTCTGTTGCCTCGCTGATCTGAACCGCGGTCATCTCCTGCGAAAGTAGATCTAAAGCTTGGATCGATGGATCTATGCCCTGCTGTGCAGCCAGATAGGCCCACATATAGGCTTGCACCAGGTCCTGCCGGACCCCTTCTCCTTTATAGTACATGAGGCCAACATGATTTTGCGCACCACCATTTCCCTGTTCGGCGGCCCGAAGAAACCATCGAAAGGCTTCTTGATAGTCCTGCGGAACTCCCAAACCTTGGCGGTACAAGGCCCCAAGATTGTTCTGAGCCCTGGCATTCCCGAGATCGGCTGCCCGACGATACCACAGTCGAGCCTGCTCAAAATCCTGAGGTACTCCCTGGCCATACCGGTACATATAGCCCAACATGTTCTGCGCTTCGGCATTTCCCTCTTCCGCTAACGGCCGCCATTCAGACAGAGCAGCCGAAAAATTCTCTTGCAGATATGCCTCTTCTCCTTCTTCATAACCAGCCCACGTTTCTCCCACCCAAAAGAGCAGGAAAATCATGCTGAGTCTTAGTAGGGAGTGTTGAATAATAAAGATTTTCAAAGGCAATTTTGTCCAGAATGAGATGATTTATCAAAGGCTCCGGGTCGGTTCAAAAAAGCATGCCCTGAGTTTTCCCGAAGGGTCCGTCCAGCAAGGCCGCAGCCGTTTTTGCGCGCGGAGCGTACGTGTAGTACGTGAGCACGGAAAAATGGCGAGAACGCCGCTGGCGGCTTTTTTCAACAGACCCTAGTAGGATAGCCGGCAGGGCCATAAGGTCATGACTCTCTTTGCCTTGCGGCAGGGTAAACTCCCTATCGGGATTATACCAATCCTGTCAGGGGCTTATACATTCATTGTACCCTATGCCTGTTGCTTGGCTTCAAGTTCCGCCCATCGGGTATACAGGCGTTCCACTTCCTGTTCGGCGGACTGGAGGTTTTCATAGG
>JAUIKP010000233.1 GCA_030430725.1 Nitrospiria bacterium | reverse complement strand
TGGAACCTATCGTAGGTACGACCGGTGATATGGTCATCCGGTACGGCCTGAGTACCTTCTTTCTCTTTTTAATCCTTCTCATCGTCAGGATGGGAATCCACCACAGTCTCTTCCGGTCAACCGAACTTTCTGTGGAAACACGGAGACGGTGGGCAGTCAACCTCAGAAATGGCCTGCTCTTTCTGTTCATCCTCGGAATGATTTTCATTTGGGCGCCGCAACTCCAGACTTTTGCCGTTTCGGTGTTTGCCGTCGCCGTCGCCTTTGTCCTGGCCACCAAGGAAATCATTGACTGCTTGAGTGGATCAGGGCTCCGGGTGCTGACCAAAGCCTATTCGTTGGGGGATCGCATCGAAATCGGGGGCATTCGGGGCAATGTGGTTGATCACAACGCCCTAACCACTACGGTTTTGGAAATCGGACCAGGCCAGACCTCTCACCAATATACCGGCCGGGCCATGGTCATTCCCAACAGCTTTATTTTCGATCACCCCTTAACCAATGAAACCTATACCAAAAAATACCGCCTTCATATTGTGACCGTGCCGTTAAGTACCGATGATGATTGGAAAACTGCCGAACGTCTGCTGCTGCAGGCCGGAGAAGAAGAGGCCGCCCCGTTTATCAATGAGGCGAGGACCTATCTCAAAAAACTCGAAGGCAAGTCATGGTTAGATGCCCCCTCCGTTGAACCACGGGTCACCATTCAGTTGCCTGAACCGGGGCGCATTAATTTATTACTCCGCGTGCCCTGCCCGACCCAATACCCCTCACGCATGGAACAAGCGATCCTTCGAAAATTTCTTGCAGAATTTTCCTTTGCTCCCCGCATAGTCACCCAGGAATCTCACTCTGCTCATTAACAGTGGATTAGCCTTTCTCCCCGTTGTTATGATAAACCCTTAGTACTCGTTTCTATAGTTCAGCATCCTCGCTGACCAGTCATCAACCCAAACATTGCCGATTCCACGATCCACATCAAGGATCTACATACCGGGTAGGGCTGATGATACGAACTGAATGTCTCGATTCAGGAAAGGCTCATCCATGAATGTCGACATCCTCGAGAATGATCCACTCTGGTACAAAGACGCGATTATTTATGAACTCCATGTCCGGGCGTTTTGCGATAGCAATGGGGACGGCATTGGGGACTTCAAAGGACTCACACAAAAGCTGGATTATCTCCAGGATCTTGGTGTGACGGCCATTTGGCTTTTGCCCTTTTGTTCTTCTCCCCTTCGGGACGATGGCTACGACATTTCAGATTACACCAACATTCATCCGCATTATGGAACCAGACGAGACTTTCAAGCGTTTGTCCGGGAGGCCCATCGCCGCGGATTACGGGTGATTACGGAATTAGTGGTGAACCACACCTCGGATCAACACCCCTGGTTTCAACGTGCGCGGAAAGCTTCCCCCGGGAGCAAATGGCGGAATTGGTACGTGTGGAGTGAGACTCCCGAACTCTATAGCGACACCCGCATTATCTTTAAAGATACCGAACACTCGAATTGGACCTGGGACCCTGTGGCCAAAGCCTATTTCTGGCATCGGTTTTTTTCTCATCAGCCGGACTTGAACTACGACAATCCTGAGGTGCAAAAGGCGATATTTGAGGTCCTGGATTTCTGGCTGGAACTGGGAGTGGACGGGTTACGGCTGGATGCCGTGCCCTATCTTTTCGAGCGGGAAGGGACCAATTGCGAAAACCTTCCGGAAACCCATGCGTTTCTCAAAACCCTGAGAACGCACGTCGATAAAAAATTCAAAAACCGCTTCTTTCTCGCGGAGGCCAACCAATGGCCGGAAGACGCCGCAGCCTATTTCGGAAAGGGCGACGAATGCCACATGAACTTTCATTTTCCCTTGATGCCTCGCCTGTTCATGTCGATGCAGATGGAAGATCGCTTCCCGATTATCGATATTTTGGATCAGACTCCCGCGATTCCGGAAACCTGCCAATGGGGGCTTTTTTTACGTAATCACGACGAACTCACCCTTGAAATGGTCACGGATGAAGAACGGGATTACATGTATCGCGTCTTTGCCCATGACAAACAGTCACGGATCAACCTGGGAATCCGGCGGCGCTTAACCCCTCTCCTGGGCAACGACCGGAAAAAGATTGAGCTGATGTACAGCCTGTTGTTTTCGATGCCCGGCACACCGGTCATCTATTACGGGGAAGAGATCGGGATGGGGGATAATTTTTATTTAGGCGACCGGAACGGAGTCCGGACTCCCATGCAATGGAGTGCGGATCGCAATGCCGGATTTTCCTATGGCAATCCTCAGAAACTCTACCTGCCCATTATCATAGACCCGGAATATCATTACGAAGCCATTAACGTCGAACTGCAACAAAATAACGCACAGTCCCCCCTCTGGTGGATGAAGCGCATCGTCTCATTGCGTAAACGCCATAAGGTCTTTGGACGAGGCTCCATCGAGTTTCTCCATCCATCCAATCGGAAAGTCCTGGTCTTTCTCCGGCGTTATCAGGACGAAACCATTCTGGTGGCCGTGAACTTATCCCGCCATGCCCAATGGGTGGAACTGGACCTCGCGGAATTCAAAGGACGACGTCCGATGACCTTGTTCGGACGGAGTAAATTTCCAGCCATTGGCGATTTACCTTACCTGCTGACGCTGAGCGGCCACGCCTTTTACTGGTTTGCCTTGGACACTGTTGAATCCAAACAACTCGAGGCGCATGGGAAGCCGGAACACGGGTTACCCACCATTACGATCTCCAAAGATTGGGATAACCTCATCCAGAAACGGGAAAAGGTCAAACTGGAAAATGTGTTACCCCAGTACCTGCAAGGCCGACGGTGGTTCGGCGGCAAAGCTCGCACCATGCAATTCGTGGAAATCACCGAAACGATTCCTATTCCTCAGGAAAATCCCATGACGGTCCTCACCCTCATCCACGTGGAATACACCGAGGGAGAACCGGAACTGTACATCTTACCCTTGCAGTATCTCCCGGCCGATCGCATGCTCCCCCTGGTGGATTCTCCGGCCGCCATTGCACGTGTGCGGGTTAAAATGAAAGACGGCGAACAGGAAGGTCTGCTTATCGATGCCATGTGGGATCGGGAATTCCAAAAGTTGCTGGTGGACAGTATTTCCCGAAACCGCCGGTTTAATGGTCCAGCGGGCGACTTGGTCACCCAAGCCACGAAAATCTTTCGACGGCAGCTTCAGAAAGAGGTCCCGACCCTTGAACCCAACCTATTGAAGGGTGAACAAAGCAACTCCTCGGTCTTATTTGGACATGACTTCATTTTAAAACTCTACCGCAGGGCCGAAGTCGGCGTGAATCCTGACTTTGAAATCGGACGGTTTTTAACCAATAAAGGGTTTCCGCACATCGCCCCACTGGCAGGATCCATCGAATATCAACGGGACAATGGCGACCTCCTGACATTTGGCATCTTACAGAAATTCATTCAAAACGAAGGAGACGCCTGGAAATATACCTTGGATGAACTCAGTCGATATCTGGAAGAAGCGCTGACCCACCCCACAGCCATCACCTCCTCCTCAATTCCTCAGAAATCGCTGTTGGCCCTGGTAGACGAGGAGATTCCGTCCGGCGCCCGCGAATGGATCGGCCCGTATCTGGAAGAAGCCCGGTTGTTGGGTCTTCGAACAGGGGAACTGCACGCCGCGCTCGCCTCCGATGCCGAAGATCCGGAGTTTAAACCTGAACCGTTCACAGATTTTTACCGGCGGGGTCTTTATCAGAGCATGCTGGGAACGGTCAACATGAACTTTCCTCTTCTTCGCACTCAGGTCAAAGGGCTCCAGGACCCCGTACATTCGCTCGCGAAACAGGTGCTGGAAGGAGAAGGCCGCTTACGCAAACGTTTGTTAACCATACGGGACCGGAAACTCGCCTGCACCCGCATCCGGTGCCATGGCGATTATCATCTCGGGCAGGTGCTCTATACCGGAAAAGATTTCATCATCATTGACTTTGAGGGCGAACCGGCCAGGCCGTTGAATGTCAGGCGACTGAAGGAATCCCCCCTGCGCGACGTCGCGGGCATGTTGCGATCCTTTCATTACGCGGCGCATGCCTCCTCTATCGGATTAGTCGAGGGGGTTCGGCCGGAAGACTTTTCCTTGCTTGAACCTTGGGCCCGCTATTGGCAAATTTGGGTCAGCGTCAGCTACCTCAACGCCTATCTGTCCGTGAAGGAAGTTCGTGACATTCTGCCCCCGTCATTCGACGACATCCAAATTTTGCTGAATGGATATTTACTCCAAAAAGCGATTTATGAACTTGGCTATGAACTCAATAACCGTCCCGATTGGGTGCGCATCCCCCTGGATGGTATTCTCCAAATTTTAGAGGTGGACTAATGTTCAAGGAACCGGTCCCTTAACCGGGGGTCCGTCCGACTCAGGGTGATGGGCCAAACCTATCAGGCATTTTTCACGGAGAACTATTGCCAAACATCATCTACAGAACTATCCGAGGAGCCACATACGAAGGAGTGCGTCATGTCTACTTTTCCCAAAACGTTACAAACCCTGATCATTGAACATGTGGAGCCTGAACTGGATGGAGGACGCTATCCGGTCAAACGCATTGTCGGGGAGAACCTGGACGTCACAGCCGACGTGTTTAAAGAGGGACACGACACCATCGGAGCCGTGCTTCGCTACAAAGTGCTGGGGCGGAAGGATTGGTCGGAAACCCCCATGCATCATGTCGATAACGACCGGTGGGCGGGATCATTTCCGCTCCAAGAAAACACCCGCTATCTCTATTCCGTGGGAGCCTATGTCAAAAGTTTTGAAACCTGGCGAATTGAACTGACCAAGAAGCATGGAGTGCTTTCCGACCTGTCCAGTGAATTATTGGAGGGAGAAGCGCAAGTCAAAGAGGCCATGACCAGAGCAAAAGGACCCGACAAATCCGAACTGAAACTCTGGTTGGAAAAATGGAAGTCGGCTTCCGACCAGGAAGCCCGGATCGCCATCGCCCTGGATCCGATTGTGGCCACACTCGTCGACCGACACGAACAGCGGGCTGCCTGGTCCACCTATGAGAAGGACTTGGAAGTCATTGTCGACCGTGAGCGTGCCCGTTATGGCGCCTGGTATGAAATCTTTCCTCGATCAGAAGGAACCGTGCCGGGAAAAGGGGGAACCTTTAAAGATTGCGAACAACGCCTTCCGGCCATCAGGGATATGGGATTCGATGTCCTCTATCTCACCCCTATCCATCCCATCGGAGAGACCAACCGCAAAGGCCGGAACAACAGCTTGAAAGCCAACCCTGGAGATCCGGGCAGTCCCTGGGCCATTGGCAGTCGACATGGCGGACATGATGCGGTCGAGCCGGCTCTCGGCACCATGAAAGATTTTGATCATTTTCAACAAGCCGTGAGAAACCACGGAATGGAGATCGCCATTGATTTCGCCATCAATGCCACCCCGGATCATCCCTACGTCACCCAACATCCTGAATGGTTCAAACAACGACCGGATGGGACCATCAAATACGCCGAGAACCCCCCCAAAAAATATGAAGACATTTACGGATTTGATTTTTATACCGAAGACTGGAAGGGCATCTGGCAGGAAATGAAACGGGTTCTCCTCTTTTGGATTGAGCACGGAATCAAAATTTTTCGAGTGGATAATCCACACACCAAACCCGTCATCTTTTGGGAATGGCTCATCCGGGAAATCCAGGTGGAGCACCCCGATGTGTTGTTTCTGGCGGAAGCCTTTACCCGTCCCAAAATGATGCGGGTTTTGGCCAAAGCCGGCTACACCCAATCGTACACCTATTTTACCTGGCGAAATTCAAAAGGAGAAATGACCGAATAC
>JAUIKP010000232.1 GCA_030430725.1 Nitrospiria bacterium | reverse complement strand
TGGACATGGGGAAGGGACCTCCTGGAAGAAATGATCTCAGAGGGGATAAATTTTATGGACCCATTGCATGACTTTATGGAGTTCAGATTCGGTCATGGCGGTTCGGGATTTCCGAAACTTTGAATAGACCGCCCGATTGACCGTCCCATGTGATAGTTTTCGCGATTGCTCGTGTGCGCGAACATGCTGTTCGATTTTTTTTCGTAATCGATCTAATCGTTCTTTCGGGGTCTCCTGGTGGAATTCTGTTTGGCCCTGTGTGGCCAGGTTCGCCCACAATCCCTGATTCCGCATTTCAAGAACGCCGGACCGCAGGGGTTGGATACTTGATTCCGCCCGATCCGTCGGGAGGAGGCCCTGTGCATCGGGATAGGATCCTTCTCCAAGACCCGGTGTCGATGAAGGGCTGTCGGCGATTACAGTTGTGCGTTGGTCCAGGATGTATCCCAGACATTCCCGGAATGGTCGGTCGTCCGGAGCGTAAATATAGGCCCGTTGCTCCGCATAAGGTCCCGCCAGCGAATCCATGCGTGTGGCTCGATGAACGACCTGTTCGATCCAGGGCTTGGTCCGGATATGGGTCAAACAGATCAGATGGGTTATGGCCGGCACATCCAGGCCTTCATAGGCCATGGCCACTGTAATCAGGCAGTCCACGGCTCCGCTTCCCTGTCGTTTAAACGCTTTGATTGCCTGATAGGCGGCCGTGGAATCCTCACTCGTGGCAATTCTGGCCGGCACCCCTCGTTCCTGAAGCCATGCCGTATACTTTTGCGCTTGATCAATATTCGCGGCTACCACCAGTAGCTTCGATCGGGAATGAGTGGTGCGATGGATCTGCCAATCCTTTACGCCCGTGCTCAAGAGCTCCAGAGCGGCTTCAGTCTTCAGTGCCGTCAGAAGTGCCGCTGCGGTCTGTTTCCCGGCATGCGCCAGGCTTTCGACATGGTGCTCGGTTCCCTGCGCGTCTAACCAGGTTGCCTGACAGTTCGCGTAATGGACGGTCAAATCAATGCAGGCATGTTCGCGCAGAGCATCGGCTAAGGTATAGTGGATAACGGCCCGGGATTCCGTGCTCTCCCAGTCAAGCCGGTTTCCCCGGTCGGTGGTTGAATAGGGCAGAAAGGCTATCGGTGTGCCTTCACCACGTTCGAAGGTCCCGCTCATCAACACCCGCAGAACCGCCCGGTCATAGAGTGGCTGAACGGCCTCATGCCACAGTCCACCCTCCTCGAGATGATGCGGTTCATCCAGAACGAGGATATACCGCTTGCGGCGGAATTCTTTGGCGTTGATCTTGCGGGTATCGGCAGCCAAGGCCTGATAGGTCGTGACATAGGCCGCACAACCTCTTGTTGGATGTTCCTGGTTGGTGTTTACCATGGCCTCCAGCCGATGGTCTAAGAGCACCCGGTGGCTGGGATCCTGAAATCCTCGCGCACCCTGGTCCTGTAAGACACTGCGAGGGACAATCCAGCATAGGGCGTCGGCAATGGCTGGAATCAAGCGGGAGGCCAGGATCTGAGGCAGCAGGCTTTTGCCGCCACCGGGTGTAACTGCACAGACAATGTCTGTCAGCCTTCGCCCGCCTAGAATCTGGTCGCAGATGTTCGCTAATTCCTTCTGGTGCCGCCGGAGCTCCATACTTACCCCTCGGCCATCTCCAGTGAAGTCCTGGGATGCTCGGGGATCCGACGGGCTTTGCCCTTTTGTGATGGAGGCACGGGCGATTGTGAACGATTCCTTGCGCTCACGGGATCCTCTATGTTGCCGCATTGGAGGCAACGGTCCATGAGGACTAACTGACTGCTGCCCTCTCTATCATAGACGGACTCTTTCACAATCAGTCCACCACATCGCTTACAGGCCATAAAGAACTTCCTTTCTTGAAAAAAACATGTGTTGTGACAGGGTGGTGTCTCATGCTGGTCGAGTCCTTCCCTGAGATCTTCCCTGATCTGCTGTCGGACATAACCGACGACTGAAGCTCGAGATCACTCCTATTGAGAAATAAGTTACCGATACACAAGTGACAGAGCTGTACCGGAACGTTTTTTGTTCCCGATTCTTCTGTGAACCATTGAGAAAATTGCAATTGATGATTGTGAAATGCACATGGAGAGCGAAGCGGTTTTCCCTCTCTCGGGAATCCAACTATTGCTGGCATGGATCCGGAAACAACGGGTCAATGTCACGCTCTTTGCCGGCATATGGCCATACTTATCAAGGCCACCGTAGGGGAGTTACCTGGTATGTAACAATTTCTGTCTTTGCCTTTCGTGAATATCTTTAAACAATTTTAAACTTTTTCAAACAGACACCTGTTCAGGATGGATAGACATACCCAAAATGTCGACAATTTGCAATCGAATAATTACGCGCTGACTGAAAAATTGAGCGATCCGGTGGATCGCAATCCCAATCCCAATCGAGGTGCCGCAAAAGGGCTGAGATGTCTTTCGAACGGGGGTAACGGATTATAAACCCATTCTCTGCAGGAGGCCAAGGCCTCAGGGAATTTTGCCTCCCCTCCATCTTGTAGGGGGGAGAGCTGTCAACGGTTGTAAAGCCTTGCCGGAAGGTTCGATCATGCGGTAGGCTCCCCCTCCCTGTTACGGATCCGCGTCCGCTCCCCTCGTCATTGCGAGATGTACGCACTCCCTGACATTCATGCCCTTTTTATGAAGATGGTCTAAGGCCACTCCTGGCCATGACACACTGAAAGTGCTGGCGCCGTATTTGTGTCTTCGGAGCGTTGCGTGTGCGCCCGATGTCTGAAATTCTTTGAGACGATTACCATGTAAGGAGAAAAGCGATGCCAAAAGCGAAACGAGAAAAGAATTGTTATGTGTGTGAAAATGCGGAGTTAATTCGAATGAGTTTTATGACCTGCCGGCAATGCGCCCGTCATTTTTGTAGCCGTCATGGTGATCCCAAATTGGATGAATGTACCAATTGTCTTGAGGGCGATGAGGAAACCTAGACTGGCTCACCGACAGTTGGGCCTGGCCTTCCCCAAGCAAGGGGAAATGACCGGACCAATTCAGGAACTGGGATTGACCTTACGATTCCATTCGAACGATGAGCAGGCGAATGAAACGCTCAGCCGTGTGTGACTCAGGCAAGTCAATTACCCGGACCGACCGGTGTGCAGGAGTCCGGGCTCAATCCCATGGAAATCACTAACGTTTATCGGACCCCTGGCCTCAAACATCTTCCCTCCAATCCTCCATATTCTTTACACTAGACGGGCTTTCCGGGGCACTTCTTTGACCTGTTCTTTTCTAACATCTTTGAAGGGAGTGTTGAATCATAAAGATGTTCAAGGGCAAATTTGCCCAGGATGAGATGACTCATCAAAGGCTCTAGGTCGGCTCAAAAAAGCATGCCCTGAGTCTTCCCGAAGGGTCCGTCCAGTCCTGCCCTGAGTCATGTCGAAGGGAAGGCCACAGCCGTTTTTGCGGGCGGAGCGTACGCGTAGTACGTGAGCACGGAAAAATGGCGAGAACGCCGCTGGCGGCTTTTTTCAACAGACCCTTGAAGAATGACTAGGGTGGGACTTTCGCCAAGGTCGTCATCAACATTGCGTATGGCTATGTCTTGTAATCCGAAGGCTTTAGGGCACCGACGCATGGAAAACCCAGGGTTATCTCTGATGCATGAGGTAGGAGGAGCCGTGTGCCGATTAGCATGATTGTCCTTAGAAAGTTGCCACTTTCCCTGAAATTTCTCTCTGTCCTGCTGCTGATCATGATGTTGTCCGGCTGCAGTCGTCAGCACATGGGCGCGCCGGATCATGCACCCAACGCCGAATCCGCCATTATTGTGGTGCCAGGGTACTATGGCACGCGTTTGGTCCATGAAGCGGATCGCAGTCCAATGTTCATATCCGTCAGCGAAGTGCTGTTCGGTAACCAATCTTTGACTCTTCCCATCCCTGGATTGGGATTTGAGAAGACCATCGTCTTAAAGCCTGCCGATATCCTTGATGAGGTCAGCGTCGTTCCGTTTGTCTACTCGATTGATGTCTACGGCTCTTTGCTGGATCGAATCTGGGCCTCCGGCACGACAAGCCGGGACGTGATTCCATTTACCTATGATTGGCGGGGGGATCTCATGGAGGCTGTTCACAGCTTGGACGCTCTCATTCGCAGGCTTCGGGACCAAGGGAAGAAAGATCTTTCCGTTGTCGCGCATAGTATGGGTGGCCTGATTGTCAGCTACTATTTACGGTATGGCACACAGGATATCGAAACTGCCGTCGAGACCTGGAAGGGAGCAGAGGAGTTCAACCGCGTGGTGATGGCCGGGGTGCCCTTTCTGGGGGCTATGAACTCGTTTCGGAATATGAATTTTGGTGCGACTGTCGGTTGGAATTCTTCGCTTCTCAGCTTTGAGGCTTACGCGTCTTTCCCGGCCAGTTACTATCTGTTACCGGTTGCCGATTCTGATGAACTAATCACACCGGAACTCAAGTCCTTACACGGTGTGATCAGAAATGCCGGACAGTGGAGACAGTCCGAATGGGGACTGCTTAAGAAAAAACACTCCTTACCCAAAGCCATCGTTGATGGGCGTGCCGCCTACCTGTCCTTTTGGCTTCGTCGATCGGAACGGTTTTTGGAACGTCTTCACGCCCCTCTCTCTACGCGAAGCCCGCATCAACTCTCCTTTTTGTACCTGTATGCGACAGGCACATCGACGTTGGCCAAAGGGGTGTGGACGGGAAATCCTGGTAAGGGCTCTGATTCCTTGTTGTTTGAGGATCCCGATCCGGTAGTTGCAGGTTCTGCAGGGAATCATCCCACTGTCTTTGCGGATGGAGATGGAACCGTGACGGTGTCATCCGCTTGGCTTCCGGCAGCCTATCGTCAGAGCTTTCAGCCCACCATACGGAACTATGAAGTTGGACATACCGAATTGGTCACTACCCCGGATATCCAAGACGATATCATAAAATTTCTCGATAGATCGTAGGACACCAGAGAATCGCGGACAAAAAATCGTGCCCTACCGGCAATCTATTCGGTTCGCGCGCATTCTCATTAATGGGGCAGAGAGGGGGAGTGATGCGTGGCGTTCTGAAAGGTTTTCCAATGAGGTTTCGTTCGCATAATTTTCCATTCTCTGAATCATTCTTGAGCACAATCGGGAATTCTCAGCGACCTCTGGTGTCTAAGGTCGGTGGTTCCTTACGGGGCTTCTGGCCTTGGCTGTCGGAAGTAGGATTGCGGGTAATCTGATGATGCTTGCTGTGGCCAGGAATGGGATGAGTGCCAGCGGGCGAAGGAAGAAGGTTACACCTTACAGTTTCAGGACTTTTGCTTGGATCCGAGTGCCATTGACGATTCTCCAAACGCTGGTCTATGCCTTGGAGCTTGAATGGAGTGTGAGGTAGGAGAGTGTTGCAGAAAATCCATGACCCGCTTTATGCGTTACAGCGCTTCTGTGCGGCAAAACATTTACGGTGAGAGTGCACGGATGTAATCCACCAGGTCCAGAACCTGTTCATCGGTGAAGGTGTCCGCCCAGCCATGCATTTCGCCTCCACCTGTTTTGATCATGGAAAAAAGTTCCTGGTCGGTTTTGGCCTGTGTCATTTGCGAGCTCAAATTGGCAGGATCCTGTTCCAGGAAAGGACGGAGGGGGCCTCTCCCGTCCCTCTGAGTACCATGGCAATCTTGACAGTATTGTTGAAAAAGCGCTTTGCCGCCTTGTGCCTGCTCTTCCATGGCGAAAGCCGGGAGGAAAGGCAGGCCCATGGCTGTCGAGACGATGACCGCTCCCACAGATAAGATCAATTGTTTTATTTTGGTGACAATCATGATGAATGCTTTGGGACACATATCGTCAAAAATCTATG
>JAUIKP010000231.1 GCA_030430725.1 Nitrospiria bacterium | reverse complement strand
TCCACATCACCCTGGATATCCAGAACTACGGCTTCTCCGCATCTGACGGAACATGATGCGAGCCTTCTGATGAGGTGATTGACCGGCCAAATGAATCAAGGCCACATTTTCCGGGATGATGTGTTTGCCTTTCCGTTTCTGATAATGCGACTGCCGAGGGTTGCTCGGGCCATGCTCCTGTATCGATCACAACACAAAAACAGGCCAGAGTGCAGGCACAGCAGCACGGGATTCAGGGAATGGGATTTCCTTTGAGAAGCGGCAGTGACGGCTCCGAGCAAATTCCCCGTTTTCAATGGAATTTTTATTCCCGACATTGAATTGAGGACTACACGCATTTGCCATGCCATCAGAATGCCGCCATTGTCTATCAAACTTCGGAATACTATCAGGCAACAGGTGATCTGGAGTTTTTTTAGTCCCACGGAGGACGGCTCATACTCCAAATGGCCCGATTCTGGTCCAGTCTGGCCAACCTCGACGAAATTAGCATGCGATCATATTCGCAGGGTCTTGCGACCGGATGAATACCGGATATCCGGATGGCCCCACGCCCGGAATTCACCGCTGTACGTATGCCAATATCATGACTGTTTGGACCCTGCAATGCGCGGCGCAGGTTCTCCAGACTTTCCCTGGCTATTCCCGCCAACAACTGATGAAAGTGCGTTCGATTGATCACTCGGATCTGGAATAATTCAAAAACATTACCGACCATTGTTCTTCCCCTTTCATGAGGACGATCTCATCAACCAATTGCCGGGTTATGAAAATTTACAAGAATTGAATTGCAGGAGTATCAAGCCCGTTTCAGTGTGACGATTCTGGAGCATCAATCTCCAGAGCACGCCGCAGCATTGGCGCTTGCTGCGTCAACCACGCTGTACGGGCTACGGTTCCCATCTTTCTATCCCCCGACGCCAAATCGAGTCTCTCTTACAAAGGGTTGTTATGAAAGAAGCTCAAACTGAATGGAAATGTCTTCAGCACTCTGCTCATAGTGAATCGACTGTTATTCTTCATCGGGCGCGTTTTTTTGTAGTTCCTCGGGGGTAATCTGTTCCAGTTTCTCTTCAGTCATGGGCTGTCGGGTGGAAGGATCCAATACCATTTCCGGATCCACCACCGGAGGAGTCACCACTGCCTCGGGATCCGGCGGAATATCCGGCTCCACCACCATCTCCGCATCATTCGGGGGAATGATCGCCTGCGGATTCCGGGGTTCCTTATTCAATCCCGGCTGGCCTTGCCCGATTGCTTCGGCCGAAATTGCCGGTTTGTGAACACCTGATCCTGACAAGCCCATAGGAAGATGAGAGGCATTCATCAAAAGAATGGTAATAATTCCCAATATGACGGGACCGATATCCATGTTTTGTCGTTTCATGTTGTTCACCTCTTTCTATTCAAATTTTTCCTGGCTTTTACGATTATCCTCCAGAAAAGGATTAAAAGCATCTGACAAAAACCCTTGTAACAGGAAAACATAAAACATCCGGGCAACTTCTTAGGGGAAGATAACTTCAGATACAAGGGTTTCATCCAGGCACATTTTCCTCCGTTTTCTCTATAATCAGACAAGAAGAAATTTAAAGAAAATGACCAACAACCAACAAAATTTCACTCTTAGGAAATCATCCATGAACCCACCCATCACCACTAAAGATTTTTTCGGACTGGCGTTAGCTGTGAGCCTGGCGGGAGGGGGGCTAATAATTTTCAATGCTTTTGACACCACAAATCCGGTGCAGAAAACGGCAACGGTTCATGAATTGTTAAGAAATCAAAATCCTGGACAAATTTCCTATATATCCTTTCCAATTACTGAACACATTCAAAACCAATTGGAATCAAATCGAAAAATTTTTCCTTTTCCGGGAGGGAAATAACGTACGCAATAACCATGAGAAAAGGCTTTACCGGTGAAGTTCCCGGAGGTCACGGGCGGTTTTTTCTTAATCACTTTCTCGTGACCACACAATCCCTCATAGATCAAAAAGAGGACACATCCAATCACCATCATTTAATTACTTTTTCCAAAGGAAAGTTACCATGATGAACACAAGACCCAAAAATAGTGGCATGATCGGAATGGCATTGGCCTTTGCTCTCATAGGAGGCGGCATGTCCTTCGCCCTTAGCGAGTCAGCCCTACCATCCAGGGAACTTCTTCTCAATGCCAATACCCTCATCGGGAATACAGTCATTGACAAGGCCGGCAAAGAACTCGGAACGGTCAAAGATTTACTGATTGATCAACACACAGGAAAAGTATCGTATATGGTTCTCTCCTATGGTGGCACATTCGGCGGCACTCTAGGGATCGGGTCGGAAAATTATTCGATTCCATGGGCCGAGGTTACGCTGACCAAACAGGATGAGAAAATGTTGGTTCAGGTAGCCGAAGCCCCTATTGGCGAAAAAAGACCGCTAAAAGAAGACGGCGCCATGCGCCACGAGCAATCCGCTTCGGGCCAGAGTGAGGATCTCAATCCTGCAACCGAAGAAGCAGGGATTCGGGATTAAGGAAGCCGAGAAGGTGAAAGTGACCGGATTAGGATTCATGCGGAACGGGAAAGTCTGGTCATCCCCTCTCACGTTGCCTTGAAAGGACACGGAAACGTTCTGGCGGTCCGGAAGGATGACGGCACTCCTAAATGAAACATGAAGAGTGAATTCCAATAGTAAGATTACCACCGGACACAAAATGAATTACCGCAATTGCCTGTTAACAGGAAAAATTCCATCTGGGCTTTCTCCGTTTGACTTCGTTCTGTCTTTCCCTATTCTTCCCCTCTAATTGGAATCTTCTCCAGCGTTGTTTGAATTCTGACTGATATGTTTGGGAACCAGGGTTCTTTCCAGTTCATTTTCGATTAAAACGCTGATACAAGCTAGAAGTAATTGATCGGTCTAACTCTTTTGACACGATTCCAAGGAGATCCCAGGATGGCACGGTCACCCAAAAAGACAACCGGCACTGAAAAAATTCGTTACGCAGTGGTGGGATTGGGCTATATCGCTCAAGTCGCCGTACTTCCGGCATTCAGACATGCGAAACACAACTCGCTCTTAGCAGCATTAATTTCCAATGATCCTAAAAAATTAAAGCAATTGGGAGGAAAATACGGCATCAAGGGTCTCTATTCGTATGACCAATATGAAGAATGTCTGAAAAAGGAAGAAATTGATGCCGTGTATATTGCGCTACCCAACCATTTGCATTGCGAATATACCGTCAGAGCTGCCAAAACGGGCGTTCATGTGTTGTGTGAAAAGCCCATGGCCCTATCAGTCAGGGAATGTGAATCCATGATTCGCACCGCGGACCATTATGGTGTCAAATTGATGGTCGCCTACCGGCTCCATTTTGAAGAAGCCAATCTTCGGGCAATACAAATAGTTCAGTCAGGGAAAATCGGCAACCCCCGGTATTTTCATTCCGCCTTTAGTCTCCCGGTCAAAGATAAACATAATATCCGGTTACGTGAAGAAACCGGAGGAGGCACGCTTTGGGATATCGGCATTTATTGTCTGAATGCTGCCAGGAATCTTTTTCATGCTGAGCCTTTTGAGGTATTTGCCAGTACGGCAGGAAAAGGGAACGACCGATTCGACGAAGTGGAAGAAACGAGCGCGGTCATGCTCCGATTCCCTGATGATCGGTTAGCGACCTTTATCTGTAGTTTCGGAGCCGACGACGTGTCCGAGTTTCGAATTGTAGGGACAAAGGGACAACTGCGGGTGACATCTGCCTACGAATATGTCGAACCCATTACTCATTACCTGACGGTGAACGGCAAAGAGAAAAAGCAAACCTTTTCCAAACGTGATCAATTCGCTCCACAGCTTTTGAAATTTTCGGATAGCATTTTAAACGATACCGTTCCTGAACCGGCAGGCGATGAGGGCCTCCATGATGTCCGCATTATTGAAGCGCTGTACCGTTCAGCCCACAAAGGGCAACCCGTTTCGGTCAAAGGAGTCGAGCGGAAACGCCGTCCAACGCTTCGGCAAAACCTTCACCGTCCCCCGGTTAACAAGCCCAGACTTATCCACGCTCAAAGCCCGTCAGGATGATGAGCATTCATCTTTTGGGGGTAATCGGAAAGGAATCTCTGTATGAATGAACAATGGAACGACATTGATTTTCAGGCGTCACCTTCTTCTGGGAATATCGATCGGTCTGTGCCTTCCTACCTTCTAGAAGCTGAATTGGATAGGGAGTGGGAACGTCGCCATCGGCGGGACCAATTTGGAAAAGCTTACAGAAAACCAGCAGAAGGGGAAATGAGTACATGAGTCCATCAATGGGGGCCAAACGGTGGGCCATTCCGGAAGGGTATATCCCTGCGGAAAGCCATGGACCTGAGCCGCAGATGACGAGTCATGAAACCGCATGCCTGCTTAATGTCTCCAACGATCCGGCACATGTGGTTGTCACAATTTTTTATGCGGACCGTGAGCCGGCAGGACCTTACCAGATCACCGTTCCCCCACGTCGAACGAGTCATATTCGCTTTAATGATTTGAAAGACCCCGAACCCATACCCAAGGATACCGATTTCGCCAGCTTGTTCGAGTCCGATGTGCCGATTGTCGTGCAACACACCAGGCTGGATTCCCGGCAGGCCGAGAATGCTCTCCTGTCTACTATCGCCTATACGGACCATTCGTAACGCATTCATGTGCCGACGCACAGATTGCGTGTTTCACACATGAGAAAACAAGAGAGGAATTCAGAACATGACAAAAACCGCCGCGGACGTATTGATAGAGAAACTTCAAAATTGGGGCGTAGAAGTCATATTCGGTCTTCCCGGAGATGGCATCAATGGAATAATGGAAGCCCTGCGTCAACGTAAAGATACCATACGATTCATCCAGGTTCGCCATGAAGAGTCCGCAGCCTGGATGGCCTGCGGATATGCGAAATACACGGGAAAGCTTGGCGTATGCCTGGCCACCTCAGGACCTGGAGGGCTTCATCTTCTGAATGGTTTGTATGATGCCAAAATGGAGAAACAACCGGTACTGGCCGTTACCGGTCACCATTTTCACGATTTGATCGATACCCATGCCCAGCAGGACGTGAATCTAACCAGAGTCTTTGAGGATGTCGTGGTCTATAACACTCGGGTGATGAGCGCAACGCATGTGGAGAATGTGGTCGACTTGGCCTGTCGGACCGCTTTGAGCTATCGCGGGGTGGCTCACATTAATTTTCCCGTCGATCTGCAAGAAACAAAAGCAGACAAAGGCTATTCCAAACGCAATATTCCCCACCATTCGATGGAAATCTTTTCCCGTAGCGCGCGATTACCCAATACAGCCGATGTGCAACAGGCCGCCACAGTGTTGAATGAGGGAAAACGTATTGCCATCATGGCCGGGGCTGGGGCCTTGGAAGCCACCGATGAACTGGAACAAATTGCCGAATTGCTGGGGGCGCCTATTATTAAACCATTATTGGGAAAAGCGTCGGTACCTGACGATAGTCCCTATACGACAGGGGGCATCGGATTGTTAGGAACCGCGCCCTCTCAGGAGGCCCTGGAGGATTGCGATACGCTGTTTCTCATCGGCACGTCGTTTCCCTATATGGAATTTTATCCCAAGCCCGGACAGGCCCGGGCCATCCAGATCGATCTGGATCCGGCGCGAATCGGACTCCGGTATCCGGTGGAAGTCGGTTTGGTGGGCGACTGCCGAAGAACACTCCAGGAGTTATTGCCGATGTTGCAACGGAACAAGCACCGGAAATTTTTGGAACGGGCGCAAACGGCCATGGCCAAATGGCGGACACTGATGGAAGAACGGGGAAGCAGGAAAGACAAACCCATGAAACCCCAGGTGGTGGCCTGG
>JAUIKP010000230.1 GCA_030430725.1 Nitrospiria bacterium | reverse complement strand
CGATCACAAGATCGGCAGACGCCTTTCAAAACCCCGGCCCGGTCTTTCTGAATCCGGCGAACGATTCACCCGCGATGCCTCCATCGGCAGTGAATATAATAGCCGACCATTCACGACCATCCGGGAAAGTTTGTTTTTACTCAAGGCCGGGTTGCGAAAATATCTGCGAGGCCTGTATCGCAGTCGAGAAGACGAACAGGACTATCGTGTGCCGTTATTTGTGGGAGGCTGGACCAACCGGTTTGCCGGCACCCATCTCCACATCTCTGTCGCCAATCGCAAACTCACCAAACAAGAAGCCACTGCGCTCAGTTGGCATCTCCATGACCAGCTCCCGTTGCTGATCGCGACAGGAGCCAATTCTCCCATTTGGGACAAAAAAGTCACGGGCAAAGCTTCCAACCGGTTTCTTCGTGGAAATGCCACATACTTCACACCCACGAAACGAGGGGACCTCACATCGGTCGATACCAGGGAACTCGTCTATAGCCAAGGGCGGAAAACCAAACCTCCCACTCTGGAAATCCGTGTGTTCGATTCCAACATTCCGGAATTCGTGGTGGCCAATTTATGTCTGGTGAAGGCGATCTGCCTTCGATGGCTCCGGGGAGAAGCCGCGGCCAATCGGATGAGCCATGCCGATTATCTCCTTGCCCGGACAGAAGCCGCGACGAAAGGCATGAAAGCCAGGCTTCCCTGGAAACGCGAATGGATGCCGGCACCGGACTATTTAGACCAATTCCTGTGGGAACACCGGGTGGAATTCGACGCCATGGATATTCCTGAAGAAATTTATGAGGTCCTGCGCCTGCTCAAACGCAGATATAACGGAGCCCGGCTCATTCATGATGCGGTGGCCCTAGCCATTCGCGAGCACCCCCAAACCTGGCAACGCCGTTTCGCCAAACGGTATCGCACAGGATTGGGTCATTTGCTCAGTGGCAACACGTTGCAGGATTTTGCCGCAGAACTAAAAGTGCCCTTTCCCAGTACCGAACGGGTATGGCTGGGCCGGAAACGAGCATCGATCGATGAGTAAACGCTATCCCGCCCCGTTAATCGGGATCACCTGTGAAGCCGTGTCTAAACGCAAGGACTTCGCGAACTACGACTTGTTATGTGATCACCGCTATGCAGCCGCGGTCACCGAAGCGGGTGGGCATCCTGTATTGCTTCCGATCGACCACCGGGAAACCCTTCGCAACCGCTATCTGGAAGGTATTGATGGATTGGTCATTGTCGGAGGCGACGATCTGGACCCGACCTGGTATGGAGAGCGCCCTAAAAAACGCACAAAAGTCGCGTTTCAAAACCGGTCGAAGTTTGAAGCCTGGCTATACAAGGCCGGGAAAAACCGTCGGTTACCCATTTTAGGAATCTGCTATGGCATGCAGTTGATCAATGTTCTGGAAGGCGGAACCCTCTATCAACATATTCATCCGCCCAAAAATGGCTACAGTGTGGATCACGAAGGCAAGAAAAACGGGCTGCATCCGGTTAAAATCATTCAGGGCACTCGATTAGCGAAAATCCTCGGAAAAGGTCGCAAAATAGTGGCGACGGAACACCACCAGGGCGTCCGGACACTCGCTCCCGATTTCATTCCTGCCGCTATCGCCAGCGACGGAATCATCGAAGCGATGGAACATCCCAAATACCCTCATATCTTTACCATTCAATGGCATCCGGAACGACAACTCCGCAGCCAAACCACACAACGGCTGTTGCGGGCATTTGTCCGATCCTGCCAACACTACCAACGAACAAGGAAGCCGTAATCCGCTCTCAACGCATCCCAATCATCAACCCAAAAATTCATAATGTAATACCGGCAAGGAATAAAAAATGAGGTGAGACACAGGAGCAGCCTATGTCATGCGGCAATTGGGGAGTGTTGAATAATAAAGATTTTCAAGGGCAAATTTGTCCAGGATGAGATGACTCATCAAAGGCTCCGGGTCGGTTCACAAAAGCATGCCCTGAGTCTTTCCGAAGGGTCCGTCCAGTCCTGCCCTGAGTCATGTCGAAGGGAAGGCCACAGCCGTTTTTTCGGGCGGAGCGTACGCGTAGTACGTGAGCACGGAGAAATGGCGAGAACGCCGCTGGCGGCTTTTTTCAATAGACCCAATTTGAAAGCTGCTGATCCGGCATGGAACATGGGCAAGGTAATCCGGCAAGCCCGCACCATCTGGTCATTCTGAGCCGGGGGCGAAGAAACTATGCCAGGATGGAAGAGGCACACCTGAGCGGGATCCTTCGTTGCCCCTTGTCCTGAGCGTAGTCGAATGGATCAGGATGACAAAGCCTTTGCAGGAGAGAGGCATGGTACGCACGCATTCCTCATAATTCCATCAGTCATGGGGCCTTTGGCATCACGAGAATTCTGACCAAATTATGCTAACAATCCGTTGAAATTTCAGAGCATGATTTCCTGGCAGGGAGTGTTGAATAATACTGTTCTTCATGGGCAAAAACCCCCACAGCGACTTTGAAGGTCAGAGGCCTCGGGTCGGTTCAAAAAAGTCCGTCCAGCAAGGCCACAGCCATTTTTGTGCGCGGAGCGTACAAGGAGTACGTGAGCACGGGAAAATGGCGAGAACGCCGCTGGCGGTTTTTTTCAACAGACCCTGGCACCTTCCCTGGACACTCCAAGCCAAGGCTTCCCTCATCATCATCCTCATTGTGGGCGGGGCCATTCTGGTTACGGAGCTTTTGCATCAATATTATGTGGCGGAATTGGCCAAAGATGTCATTCATTCCAAATCTCTTGTCCTTCTTCGTCAAATCGGCGCGCGCTTTCAATCAGAACAGCATTTTCACAATGCCATATTGCGGGAGAAATATTTAAAAGACCTAATGAGCCGAAACCCGGATCTCATCTTCCTCCGTGTGTATGGGAAAGGCGCCAAACCCGATGAACCACCTATCCTGCTGACGCAAGTAGGAGACACCAAGGACGCTTCACGTGAAATCCCGTTCATGGTCGCTCACACCTTCCAATTCGAAGAACCCCAGGGCCGTTTTCACAATCAACCCGGTGATGATCGACTCAAACTCTCCACGCCGCTTGCCATACAGGGAAAAACCACCGGAGTCATTTACGCCGAATACTGGACGGGACAACTCACCACCATCACGCGATTTTTTCTCAATTGGTCGCTCATCATCAGCCTGATCATGGGATTCGGCATCGTGGTGGCCTTAAACTTCTTTCTCTATCGCCATGTGATCCGTCCACTTGGACAGCTAAAAGCCGGGCTGGCTGAAGTCGAAAAGGGCCAATGGGCCACCCTGATCCCGATCGAAAAAACAGACGAAATAGGCGAACTCGCCCGCCAGTTCAATTCCATGGCACAACAGATCCAGGAAGTCATGAGGGAAAATGCCTCATTGAATCAGGCGTTAGCTCAGGCCCGGGATGCCCTACAAACCAGAGTAGAGGATGCGACGGCAGAATTACGGCAACGTAATGAAGAGTTGGCCGCCGTCAACGAACGACTCTCCATTGCACAACGTGACATTCTCCGGCAACAACGGTTGGCGGTCTTGGGTCAACTGGTCGCCACGATCGCTCACAAGATCGGCACACCCTTAACGGCCATCTTCGGACACCTTCAACTACTCCAGGAAGATCCGCATCTTCCCCGGGAAGTCCTGGAGCGGGTGCGAACCATGCTCAGACAAACCGATCGGCTCACCCACAGCATCCAGGACTTACTGACCTTTACGCGAACACCCACCATCTCCGTCGAACAGGTCTCGGTTCCGACCCTGATCGACCAGTCGCTACTATTATTTCGCCCGCTTCTCCAAGAGCACGGCATTCAAAGCCTGACCCATTTTGCTCCTGATTTGTGGTCGGTCCAGGGAGATGCCTTTCATCTTCAGGAGGCCGTCAACAACCTCATCGATAACGCCATCGATGCCATGCCGGACGGCGGACAATTGACCATTCAGGCCCGGAACGCCGAAGATACCCCTCAAGCGGAGCCGGAAGTCATCATTGCTATTCACGATTCTGGGCCAGGGATTCCGCGGGAACACAGAGAAAAAATCTTTGACCCCTTCTTTACCACCAAAAGCGTGGGGTCAGGAACGGGCCTCGGGTTGGCCATCACCACCGAAATTATTCAATTGCACAAGGGCCACATCACCGTGCACAGCGACGAAGGCCATGGCACCCGCTTTCTCATACGGCTGCCGGCCTGGAGGAACTCGGATCATGCCTAAAGCCACCATCCTCATCGTCGATGATGAACCGGATACACTCACCCTGCTTCGGGAAATCATGGAAAAAGAAGGCTATCAGGTCCACACCGCGACGAGCAGTCAAGCCGCCTTACACACCTTCGTCGATCACACGCCGGATGTGGTGTTGTCCGATATTCAAATGCCTCACATGGACGGGCTGGCCCTTCTGGCTGAAACCCGGAGACGCAGCCCCCTGACCCAGGTCATTCTCCTTACTGCCTATGGGTCCTTGTCGACTGCCGTGGAAGGGATCAAAGCCGGGGCCTTCGATTACCTCTCCAAGCCTTTCGCATTGGAAGAAATTCGTTCCGTCGTCCGACGGGCCTGTGACCATAAACACGCCCTGGAGCAGGCATGTGTATCGATTCACCCGCTTCTCCCAAAAGACAATGGCATCAACCAGATACAAGGCAACAGTCCGCCGATGGTGGCCGTGTACAAACTCATCGCTCGCGTCGCACCGACGGAATCCACCATCCTCATTCATGGGGAAACGGGAACAGGAAAGGAACTCATTGCCAGGGCTATCCATGCCAATAGTCTCCGAAGCGAGGGACCGTTTATCGCTGTGGATTGCGGCACCCTCACAGAAAATCTCCTGGAAAGTGAATTATTCGGTCACGAACGCGGCGCCTTCACGGGAGCCATCACCCTCAAAAAGGGCCTCCTGGAATCCGCCAATCGAGGCACCTGCTTTCTGGATGAAATCGGCGATATCTCCCCGAACCTGCAGAGCAAACTGCTCCGGGTCCTACAAGAGCATGAAATCCGCCGTGTCGGCGGCATGGAATCGATCAAAGTCGATGTCCGCATCATTGCCGCCACCAACAAACACCTCAAAAAACTCGTGGAATTAGGCAAGTTCCGGGAAGACCTGTACTATCGGCTCAACGTCGTCACCCTGCATCTGCCCTCATTGAGAGAACGGGTCGAAGACATCCCCACACTCATCGACTACTTTCTCACCAAATATTCCCAGCTCAACAATAAGGTCATCACCGGCGTGCATCCGCAAGCGTTAGCCCTGCTCACGAACTATTCCTGGCCGGGAAATGTGCGTGAGCTCGAACATACCATTGAACGGGCCGTGGTCATGACTCCACATTCCCTTATCATGTCTCACGACCTCCCGTTAGCGCTCGTCACCCCGCCCGCCCCTCCTGACCAATCACCATCCCATCCGGACTGGAAAACGCTCGAACAGCTCGAACGGGAACACATCCTCAAAGTCCTCGATGCCCAGCAAGGCGACGAAAACCGCACATCGGAACTCCTGGGCATCCACCGGAAAACCCTCCAACGCAAACTCAAAGAATACGGCCTCCGCTAATAACCAGTCCGCCCTCCCCGTCATCCGGCATCCCTCCCCACCCGTCATCCCCGACAGTCGTCATCGGGCATCTATCCCCAACTCGTCATGCCCGACATCCTTTATCGGGCATCCATCCTTCCTGCTTCCCAAAGGAAAGAGAACAGGTGGAAAGAAGAAAAAATATGAGGAGGGTTTCCCCTACTGCCCTCACCTTCAGGTCGGCCAACCGTGCTGACGTTTGATTCGTTAGGCGGACCCTGTTTGAGCCTTGCGAGTTGGTCCGCCCTCCGTGGGCCAACGTCAACACGCCTTAATGGGG
>JAUIKP010000229.1 GCA_030430725.1 Nitrospiria bacterium | reverse complement strand
TGTCTCTTGAGGGCCCCATAGGTTATGCGCTTGCGGCTCTCAAGCAATCGCATTGTCGCGTCCAGGATCTCTTCGAACGTCATGTCTATTCCCTCTGAACAGAAGCTGAAGAAAATCGCCGGCAGCATTCTTGGCCGCTTGGTCTCCTCATGCACCGACACGTACTCTCCGGAGATTTCGTTTCACTGCGACCTAAGTATTTGGAATACTGCCGTTGTTATCGTGCAATTCCATTTCCCTTTTCTCCACGTACTGGTTCATGTACGTGTGTTGAGAATCCTGGTTCCCCGCAATCCTGTTCAGAGCCGAATCTTCCTTAGAAACCAACAGAAAGGCGGATTACGGCCTGGAGCCGGGTGATGTCTTCCGTTTGTAGCAAACCGCCATAGCTCCCTTGTGGAGTGCCGGTGGGGACGTGAATCTCAAAGCGCCCGTCTACGGATTCCCCAGGCGGGATTCGAATTGGATTCGGAAACACGGTTATGTATGTCTCAGGAATGTTGTGCCCGGACATGCCAACAAGATTCGTCGTATACAGGGTATGCTCGGCTGTTTCTGTGGGGTCGTCATTGAACAGGGTGAAGTCTATGTGACCGGTTTGCCCTGGACTGACGGGTAAGGGAATCTTGAGCAGGACTATTGGTTGGAAATGATCCTCAGGCTGGAGCTCTTCAATCCTGGTGAGTCGGGATGACCTGTGAGCCAGGGACTCTGGCCGATGTTTCGGCACATCCATGAAAGTGTCGACCAATGCCCCCGGCTGTTGGCGCAATGGCTCCACTGTAGTTTCGAGATCCTGCAAGTTTGGAAGGGCATCCATTGGCAGGACCTCCGTATTCAGACTTGTACGGGATTTGAGTTCGTCTTGGAGGACGGCGTGAGCTTTTCGAATTAAATCCGACTGAGGTTTCGTGGAATTGCCCCGTGCAATCTCCGGCTCGCGGGGTTGATTTGAAACTGACCCTGCTGGAATGATGGCACCATCTACCCTTGTATGCCTAGAGCCTGAAGTCGTTGATGGTCTGTCCTGGGGATGTACCATAACGATAAATGAGGACGTAATAAAAAAAGTTAATCAATACTGATATATGCGAAAAATCCAAACTTCTCATTGTCATTGGCCTGGTAACAAGAAATAAAAATAGGCCAGGGAGAGTAGTCGGTTTCGTTCATTCCTCTATCAATACTTTATTTAGCATTTAGCTCATCCGTTCCAAAAAACTGAAATTATCAACTTCGATATGAATGGACGATCAAAAATCTCATCCGAGTTTTTTAGGCTAGCTAAAGAATGCAAATATATCAATAGCGATGAATCTGGAAGGGGAAACCTATAATTATCCGACACGCAACCAAGAAGTTACAGGAAAGGGGTTCTTGGTGGCGCAGGAGAGCCATGAAGCCTAGGAGGACGATATCAACCCCTACTTAAAAAAGGACAGGTGCAGTCCTAAAGTTTACCTTCCGCAAGTCAGCATAAGGTGTTTGGCCTTACGGACGAGTCCAGATTTCCGACCTTTCTGACAAGAAGGACGTTACCGTGCAGGGCATGTTGAGACGCGTTTCGCGATTATTCGATTCTTCGAGGAGGTTTTTGTGGATGGTGTCTCATCATCAGACAAAAGAGACATGAGAAGGAATGCATGGAAATCATGAAGAAGATTTGGCCATCCTGACGATGATCCCGGCAATGGTCACCGGTTTGATCGAGCAAGTGTGTATCCCTGGAGGCTCAGTGGATCGTGGTCGCCATGCACAAGGGTGTTGTCTTTATTGAAATATTTTTGCATGATGGTTCCATTTGAATTCTTAAAAATGGGCTGATGCCGGAATTATTGTGCTTTATTCGAAAAAGAACTAATCCCTGCTCAATCCAAGGGAAGAATGACTCGCCAGGAAATTTCCTGTCATGGTGATGTACAAACAAGCCATTAAAAATGTCCCACTCTTTTCCGAATTAGCGGATCAGGAACTTAATCTGTTGGCCGCTTCCGGGAGTCGCCAAAAGTTTCCTGACAAAAATGTGATATTCCAAGAAGGCGATTCAGGCGACGTGTTGTTCATTATTTTGTCAGGCAAAGTCAAAGTGTTGTTAACCGGAAAAAACGGGCAGGAATTTATCCTCTCGCACTTAGGTCCAGGGAATTTTTTCGGTGAGATGGCCATTCTGGAATCGGCTCCACGATCCGCATCGGTGATAACAGTGGAGCCGAGTGAATTTTTTTTATTGGGGCGGAAGGCATTGACGGAACTTTTAAAACACCATCCAGACATTGCTATGAAAATTCTCAAAAATCTTTCCCAACGATTGAGGAAGGTCAGCGAACAGGTTCGCAGTCTCGTCATGTTTGATTTGTATGGGCGTGTGGGGCGATGTCTGCTAAATTTAGCAGAGTTCCAGGGTGGGGTGGAGACGAACGGACAAATATTGATATCCAATCGCCCCTCCTTCCAGGAATTAGCCAACATGGTCGGGTGCTCCAGGGAAACCTTGAGTCGGACCCTTAAGGCTCTTAAAGAAAACGGAAGTCTTACGGTTACTAGGAACACGATATATATCAATAGATTATGGGAATAAAACCCTACAGATTTGCGTTAGTGATATTGATGATTTTAAGAAGGTATGGAGTTGACGAAGTGTGAGGAGAATCACACCAAGAATGTGATGAATATCACAGACAGGAGGCCTGGAATGGGATAAATTAAAAAGTAGAAAAGATCCTCGAATTGTCCTTCCATCAGAGAGGTGGGTACCCCCTGGGATTCCACGACTTGAAATTGGTCGCTCATCCCTGCATTTTTTGAATATGGCACACTTGTAAGGCAAGCGTATAGGTCATTGCTGTCATTCAAAGGAATTTTTGTGAACATCCGGGTACTGGGAGCCCATGGGTCTGACCTGCTCTTGAATGGACCGACCAGTCCGCATATTTGTCGGAGCGTGGGGTTTTTGGTTAATGAAGAATTGATGGTAGATGCTGGAACATTAGCATCAGGACTCACTTTAGATGAGCAAAAACGAATCACACATATCCTCCTGTCCCACTTGCATTTAGATCACGTAAAGGGCATTCCCCCACTTGTCGATAATATGACCGGACGGGTGGATCATCAAATCGTGGTAGCCAGTTTACCCTCGGTTTTAGTTGGACTTCAAAAGCATGTCTTTAACGATTTGGTCTTTCCGAATTTCTTCCATCTTCCAGAATCTCAATATTCCATGTTGCGTGGCGAGGAGTTAGAGCCCAAACGGGAATGGCGCTTGCCTGGAAGGCTTAGGGTAACCCCTATTCCCGTTAACCATACTGTCGAAACAGCAGGTTTTATTATTCAGGATGACGAGGTGGCCTGGATTTATAGTGGAGATACTTATGTGACGGAAAACCTTTGGCGAGAGGCGGCCCGGATACCAAATTTAAAAGGAGTCTTTATTGAGGTATCCTTCCCCGATTCAATGAGAGACATGGCTTCTCGAAGTAAACATCTCACGCCAACTCTTTTAGCCCAGGAATATCGAAAAATTGGGAAACCTGATCTGCCCTTATATGTTTACCATATGAAGCCTACCGTACGAGACCAAATCATTGATGAAATACGCCATCTGGACATCCCCCACGTCACCATTTTGAAGGAAGGCCAGGAATTGAAGTTCTAGCACTGACCTTTTCACTTTTCTGTTCCTCCCGTCCATTTTCCAAACCTCACCCCCCATTCAGACAACCGATTGACGTTGGTTGGCCATTCTTTCTTCAAACCGACCACGCCTCCAATAATCCCAATGCCTGTGTTGGATCATGTGGATTTTGCAGATTCTCTCTCAGAAAAAGAATCGCAATCCATCAGGCCTGTCTTGAAAAATTTGAGAGGGATCATGGAGCATTCGGACTAAAAGACAATACCTAGACCTCAATGATTGACCTTGGGACATTCAAAAACAATCAGTCGCCAATCAGAAATGTATCTAAATAGATAAATAATGTATCCAAATGGATACCCTTCCATGGCGCCTGAAATGGCATAACCTTGGTTGAAAGGTTTTGAAAATGGAAATATCTGTTTTCAGCCAATTAGGTTAGTTTCAAACATTTTGGCAAGAGAACTTAACATATAGATGGTATTGAAGTTGCCTGAATTACATCTAAGGTAATCAACATCACAAAAACCATGAGCCTCAATCATCTCCATGGCACGTATCTGCCAATCCATAAGAAAGGATTGTCGGTATCGCGACATGTAAAGAGAGAATAGCCTCGGCACGTTTTTCTGAGTACCAATTGTTTATTGTTGACGAACATCGCCTCGCTGGGTTGGGTTCTTTGCTGTCGTCAAGGAATTCATGACGAAAGGAGTCGGATTCGAAGATGGGTAGAAAGTGCGAACCACGAATGCTGCCTCCCTCTCAAAAGTCTTAGTCAATGGAAAACAGGATTCGTCAAGTCGTTGAGGCATAGGATCGATTCGATAACCCGTTGCGAAGAAATGTGAAGGAAGGACATGTGCATGCAACAAGAAACCGTCATCTTTAACAGACAGATCATCCGTCTTTTTAAAGGTATTCTTAAAGCCTGAGAACAATGGGTGGATGAAGTCGAATATGTCCAAAGCCACAAAGGGCACGTTGTTGAGACCGACGATTTGTCGCCTCCAATTGTCAGAAGAAAAGATGGCGATCCAGATGGCAGAACCATAAACCCGTAAGGAACTCCAATCTTCCTACGCGTTCTCCCCTCGCGTCATGCGACGTCTCGTGTCGTCAAAAGTCTTCGAATCCAAGCAACGGGATCGTGGCGATAAACTCTGGGAGAAAAAGGAGTGAATGACTGTATGGATATTCTCACCAAAAATTCCCAGGTTTACGATCACCAAAACCTCGAAAGACGAGAACAAAGAACTCACCTTCTACATATACTAAACACGGGTGCAATATGACCATGCACGCGGTCTCTGTCTGTTCCTCCTGGCTACTGTGCATCAGCTTCTTGGCTGTTGGGTTTTCACCCCCGGTCACCTCGGCTGCCGAATGCAATCCCATTGTGGCGACGGTTGTGTCCATTCAGGGCAAAGTGGAGGTGCGCCGCGTGAATGTCGAGCAGTGGAAGCCGGTGAGTCTTAACGATATCTTCTGTGCGGGGGATCGCATTCGGGTAGGTGACGGGAGTCGGGCGGATATCGCCCTTGCCAATCGAGCGGTACTCCGGTTGGATCAAAACACCACCATCACTCTGGGAGGAATTCAAAAAGAGCAGGCAGTTTTGGTGGTCCTCATCGAACGTGCCACCGATGTTTTCACCCGTGCTGTTCGCGCGGTAGAGGGAGGTACCCCATTTGTCAATGCAGGTGTGGAAGAAACGGAAAAATTGATTCGGATCGGAAGCACTAAAACAGAAATCACTATCTTTGATGGGAAGGGTGTAGTCGCTACCGACGAGAGAACGTTTTCGCTCACCGGAGGACAATCGGTCGTTTCAGCAAAAGGACAAGCGTTACTGTAAGAGCACGTCGTCAAATTCCATGATGGTCGTGATGCTGCAGACAGGATTCAATGAGGAATAGCCGGCACTTCAATGTACTTTGTTATGGACTGTCCGCTTTGAGAGTGTATCCTCTTGAGATTTCGTTGAGGTGTTCAAAGCACGTTCTGTACATTCATTGGTAAAGGTAAAGCCAAATAGAAGGGGGAGAGGCAAGTAGTAGTCAACCTGAAAACATACCATGCATTGACCGGCTGCATGAAAACTAATGAATCATGCGGGTAGCCTGTATGAGATGGCTCACATAACCTCATGGGAGAAACATTTGTGGAATTAGACTGCAAATCCTCCTCGCTTCAGATATCGGTTTCGGACCGGCGTATAGAGCCTCGCCGGATAGAAGATCGACGATTGATACAGCGCAACCTGGAGTTGG
>JAUIKP010000228.1 GCA_030430725.1 Nitrospiria bacterium | reverse complement strand
TGCTCAATCCGGTGGTATCCGACATTGATCAACTGTTGACTGAGACTCTTCAGGTCATCAGGGTTGAGGAGGTCACGCGTCACTATTGGGAGCAGGGTGAATTCGTTGCTCTAAAGCATTTATTCCCGACTCAGGTCGTTCAGGAGTTTATGCGGGAAGTAGAGTGTGTGCGGCCGCACATCAATCGAAACTTTATACCAGGGCACAAAAAGGGGGGAAGTGTCAGTTTTTATCTTCTCCAGCAATCGGCTCCCGCCATTCTTGCGTTCTATCACCATCAGGGATGGATCGATCTCTTGAGCCAGATTGCGGGAGTTCCGTTAATGCTCTGCCCCGAAGAGGATCCCCATTCCTGTGCTCTCTATTTTTACACCCAGGCAGGTGATCATATCGGGTATCATTATGATACCTCGTATTACAAGGGCGATCGATTTACGGTGTTATTAGGACTAAAGGATCAATCAAGCAGCCGATTGGTTTGCCGTTTACATACCAAGGAACAGGGTCAAGAAGTTAAAGAATTATCCCTTCTGACTGACCCCGGCACATTTATTTTCTTTAATGGAGATAAACTGTATCATGCCGTTACGCCGCTGGGAGCTGGAGAAGAGCGGATTGTGCTCACGCTTCAATACGTTACTAATCCGTCAATGGGACTGGCCCAACGGTGGTTTTCGAATATGAAAGATGCAGTGGGATATTTTGGGTGGTCGGCTATTTTTCGCAGACCCCAACGTTAAGCGGGCGTTCAACATTCCTCCCTAATGCAATCCAATTAATACGACAGTTGTATTGTCTTCTCCACCCAATTGGTTGGCAGTCGCTATAAGTGTTCGGCATATTGCGTCGGCCTCCGGAGCCTTTTGGCCTATAATAGTTTGAATTTCCTGGTCAGTCAGCATCTTTGTAAGTCCGTCTGAACAGAGCAAAATGAGGTCTGATGGCTCAAGTGGGTAGGTCCGAATGGTAGGTCGTGTCTCAGGATCAATTCCGAGGGCTTTGGTTAACACATGGCGAAGGGGGTGAGTGCGAACCTGTTGCGCTGTGATGAGATTCAGAGCCAACCGTTCCTCCATGAGGGTATGGTCTTTTGTCCAGAGCGAAAGTGTGCCTTGCCTGTAGAGATAGGCGCGGCTGTCGCCGGCATGTGCCACGCTGGCCTGGAATCCTGAAGGAGCAGGTGTGATGGCGACTACGACAATAGTTGTTCCCATTCCTTTCAGGCATTTGTCTTCTGCTGCTGCTTTTCGAATCCTTTGATTGGCGGATTCAAGAGCTTGACCCAGCAACGATTCTAATTTGTCAGGCTGAACGTATGGAGAGGTTTCAGTCGAGAGTTGGTTGCGAACGACATCGGGAATGGCTTTGACCGCAATTTGGCTGGCTACCTCACCCCCGGCATGTCCGCCCATTCCATCTGCCAAGACCCACAATTGTAGGGCATCATCCAGTGAAAAGGCATCTTGGTTGAGTTTTCGAACCCGACCAAGATTCGTCAGCCCGGTGCCGGTCCATTTGTCAGGGCGTTGTGCTGTTGTCATAGGGACGCAATATATTCAGGGAGTCCATGACGCTGAACGAGACGGTTGTAAATAAGGTCGGCCAATGGCTCCAAATTTTTGCAATCTGCTTCATTATATTGGATGAGCACCTCTCTAGAGCCTGCTTGTCCGCGTTGCGATTCTTCCCACAGGCGGACCGCATCCCACCCCGTCAGTCCTTCCAGGGCAGTCGGTCGAAAACACCCGACTTCGGTCTCAATTGCCTTCAGCCCGCCTTTTAATCCAAGACGTCTGGCCGCAAAGCACAAGTCGATATGGGGGTGGTCAAGCGTCAAGTCTGGATATTTGGCTTTTAGGAATGGCAAGTCGAAGCCTGAGCCAAAGAAGGTCACGAGAAGATCGTATGAGGCAAATTCCGCCTGCAAGCGATCCCCGGATAAGTTTTCCCCCTGTATAAACGTGGTCATGCGTCCTTTTCCGTAAATACCCACCACCGTAATCTCGCCATCGGGAAACGGAATGCCGTTTGTCTCAATATCCAGAAAGGCTGCCTGAGATCGAAAATTGGGATAAAGACGCCAGTGGTCTCGTGCTTTTAGGATATGGGTGAAGAAACGGGAATTCTGAGCCCTCCACTGTTTTTGTGCTTCTAAAATATCTTCATCATATTGTGCTTTCCGAAATGAGGAAATGCGGGGAGCGCTTGGTTTTTCGAGGAAAGCGTCCCATGTGTCAATGCCTTCCTCCCACCAGAGGCGTTCAGTGGATTCTCCAATGCCGGATAAAAACAGAAATGTGGATTGTAACATGAGTCTAAGCGCGAAGAGAGACTAATTCTAACCTTGATTTCACCAGAAGGACAAGCTACATTCGAAGCACTCTTGGCCCTTCTTTAATTCGAATTTTAAGAGACCATATATGGAATTCCGTCCACAGAAAATTAAAATGACCATCGGTGGGATTCAGGTCATTGCACAACTCAAACCGAATCGAACCGCACAGGCCGTGGTCGATGCTCTTCCTGTTGAGGTGCCCGTGAATCAGTGGGGAGAAGAGTTTTATTGCAATATGCCGGGGGTCAAAGACTATCGAGAAGTTGCCACGACTCAGGTAAAAGTTGGCGATGTGGCTTTTTGGGGCATGGGGGGAATGTTGGCGGTCTTTTTTGGTCGCACTCCCATGAGCCTTGGCGATGACCCGGTTCCTGCTGATCGGGTGAACGTCATTGGAAAAGTCATAGGTGATCCGAAAGTGTTGAGGGAGGCCACGGGGGCGTCCCTTATAAAAGTGGAACAGCTTCCTGAAGGAACCTGATGCGGCTCAATAAAGTTCGCGTGCATCATCTGGCCGTCTCGGTTATTGAACGATTGCAAACGAGTGGTTTGTTGCAAATTCAGGGGCAACCTGAGGTGGTGATTCAGAAATTGGAATCGGCCATTTTATCCGAGTTACAGGTGGAAGATCGGTTGAACGCCGATGTCCGGGAGATGTTGAAACAATTTGAACGAGAGTTTGCAGAAGGTCGAGCGGATTATCAGAAAATGTTTACGATGGTGAAACAAAAGCTCATCAAGGAACGCGGAGTCATTTTATAGGGCACAGCACAGAAGGAATTCTGAATCCCGTACGACTGAATTGCTAATGAATACACCCATCCTCAGCGATGAAAAACAGACTCATCTTGCGCATGTAATTCTGAACAGTGTCACCGGCATGTCCGAGGCAAAGATGATTGGCGATTCTGCTCACGCCCTTCGTGAAGTGAAGCGCGTACTGGCCGAACATATGAAAGCGGAAGAGGAGCTGGTGCAAAAAGTGCGGAATCGTTTGCAATCATATGCACGGCCGATTCCAGAAGGTTCCCAAGAGTGGGATGTCCTTTATCAAAAAACCTACCAGGAAGAATTACGTAAGCGGAACCTAAGCTGAAGAACTCCTCTTTGCACCCCCTCCAGATTTCTTTCTTTTCTGCGAGTGTGCAGTCAACCCTTTTACCGTGCAACTGCTTTTCTCTGGAACTGTCTTGAGGGCCAATGGTATGGTTTGCCACCGGTATTCTCATGAATGATCGTGAAAAGACCATGCACGCTCTTGGAGCCGCCACCCTCTCCATTTTACCGGGGATCGGTCATCTGTATTTAGGTGTCAAACGCGGGAATATTTTCCTGGTCTGTGGGATTCTTTTATTGATTATTTCCAAGTTTTTCTGGCCGACAGGGTGGCTAATTTATATGCAATTGGCCATTCTGGCAGGCTTCGATGCGTTTGCATTTGGCAAGCGCGGAAGGGGATTGTTTTAATCATTTGCCAGGCACATGGAGGCCGTAGAATGAAGCAAGGCGATCGTCCCCTGACGAGGTTAGTGATGCTAAATTGGGGTATGAGGCTTTTGGTAATCCTGTTAGGGGTGAATGCCTCACCATTGGCTCAGGCGGCGAATTTATCGGTGACCGATTTGCTCACATCACCCGGGAAGCCCATTCAATTGCAGGCTCGCTTAACCAATCCCGAGGCAGAAGGGGAGATTGGTTTGCCGGACCAGCCCTTGGAGTTTATTGTGCATGGCCGGACGGTGGGTCGGGCAAATACCGACGCTCAGGGGTGGGCGCGGCTCGACTTTGCTCCCAGCATGCGAGGGAATTTACCAATCATTGTGAAGGTGGTCACACCATCGAAAACCGAGGCCATTGAAGGGAAAGGGGTCCTCTTATCCTGGGAACGCCGTCGTCCCATATTGCTGATTGATTTGGCGGTGTTAGTGGAAGGGGAACTCGTCATTGATGCCCCTCCGCCCGAACTCTACGAAGATCCCGGCCTCATATTAGGAGAGGCCCATCCTGCAGCCGCGGCAGAATTGGACAAGCTCGCTCAATTTTATTACAACCTTGTGTATCTGGACTTGACCGGGCGAGGAGATCTTGAAAATATTCAGGATTGGGTGCGTGAGCATCAATTCCCCCCAGGAATGATCCGAATCCTTCCGAAGACGCCGACGGCATTGAACGAACTCATACACGATCTGAAAACAGAGGGTTGGGAAAAAGTGAGTGGTGGTATTGGGCGCACGGCAGATTTTGCGGAAGTTCTTGTTCAAAATCGACTGCAAACCGTGATTTTACCTCTACCAGGGACAGAGGGGCGGTTTCCACGCCGGGCCATTGTCCTCAATGATTGGTCACGAATCCGACGGCATCTCTGATGAAGACAATTAGCCATGAGCCGGTTGATGAATGGTGTAATGATGGAGGTGGGTATTGGGGAATGCTCAATGATTGTCTGCTCATGAGAGAGAGAGGAGGGGAGATGTCTTGGTGAAGGCTGCACGACCCAAAACCCGTTTTGTGTGTCAGGAGTGTGGGCATCAAGGGGTGCGCTGGAGCGGCCGGTGTCCGGAGTGTGCACAATGGAATTCCTTACGGGAGGAGGTTGATCGCGATCTTTCGACCCTTCAACAGCGCAGTGTCGCCGGGGGAACTCTGGAGGCTGTCCCAATCGGTTCAATTGTGCAGACTCAGGAATTCCGTCTTCAGGCTGGAATTGAAGAATTGAATCGAGTGCTTGGTGGGGGAGTCGTTCCAGGATCAGTTATCTTGATTGGAGGCGATCCTGGAATTGGGAAAACGACACTTTTACTTCAGACCCTGGCCTCCCTGGGAACGGCCAAACAGGTCGGGTTATATGTATCGGGAGAAGAATCCCCCCAGCAAATTAAGATGCGGGCGGATCGTATAGGCATTCAAACGCCCAATCTATATGTGGCTGCTGCGACCTCCCTGGAAGAAATTTTCAAAGTGGCTGAACCGATAAATCCCGGTGTCATCGTCGTGGATTCCATTCAAACGGTGTTTACCCAGGAACTCACATCAGCGCCAGGTAGTGTCAGCCAGGTTCAGGAGGTTGGCTGTCGCCTGATGTGGTACGCCAAGCGGACGCATGTTCCTATTTTTATTATCGGGCATGTGACGAAGGAAGGCGTGATTGCCGGACCACGGCTTCTAGAACATATTGTCGACACCGTGTTGTATTTCGAAGGAGATAAAGGACAAAGCTATCGAATTCTTCGAGCCGTAAAAAACCGGTTCGGACCGACCAATGAAATCGGGGTCTTTGAAATGAAGGATGAGGGGTTGACCGAGGTTGGGAATCCCTCCGAATTGTTTTTGACGGGACGGATCGGCCATGGGGCCGGCTCTATTGTCGTGTCGAGCGTGGAAGGGTCTCGGCCCTTATTGGTTGAGTTGCAGGCACTGGTAGCCGAGACCACATACCCTATGCCGAAACGAATGGCCAAAGGCGTAGAGGTGAATCGGGTGTCCTTGCTGTTGGCCGTCCTAGAAAAACGATTAGGATTGCACTTTGCCGGGTCCGATGTGTACGTGAACGTGGTGGGAGGGCTTCGGATTGATGAGCCGACGGTTGACGT
>JAUIKP010000227.1 GCA_030430725.1 Nitrospiria bacterium | reverse complement strand
GGTCTACGATTTGTCTTTAGGCCCGCACTGTGGATTGGACCCTTCGCGGCGACGCCGGCGAGAGAATGCGCCCACTTTTCGAGCATCGAGGTGCCGCTCTTGCTCTTAGAGAGAAGCCAGTCCCAATCCAGCTCGTAGCGGTCGGAGTCTACGGTGAACTTGACTTGCACGAACTCGTAGGAACCGTCTTTGCGCTCAGCCACAACGTCGTCGAGCGCTCGATTATTTGAGTCATCCGCTTCGAGCAGCACCCACGCGTAGAGCTCAGGATCACGGTAATGACGAATCAGTAATTCGATGCCGACGAGGTCTTGGTATTCGTAACCGGCTCGTGGTATTGCCGTGTGCTTTATTCGAATGTTTGCCGTCACTACATCGCCAATTTTGGGTCTTGTGATTTGTATGCCAATGTTGGCTTGATGCCCACGGATAGTTTCCGCGTATCGTAGTGGAACAGACTGCTGGCGGTCGGGGTACTCAGCGCTTGCGTGTGGGCGACGACCGGCAGGCCACGATGCAGCAGTTCCACCTGACTTCGATATGCATTCCAAGGAATAATAGTCTTCATTTGGAAGAGCTGCTCCACCAAATTCATTTTAACCTAATTCAGCTTTTCCTAATGGCTTGGTTGGCTGCCTCTCTGCGAACTGCTCGTGGGCTATGCCTCGCTGTATCCTTCTGAAAGGTTTGGGGAACTATAACATTTGCCCCTTAAGGTTCAATCCATTTTGAAAGTATTTCCTTGCGGGTCGTCTTACTCAAATAGGTGCCGTCCCTGGTCTCGTTCGTCTAAGGGAATGGCTTCCACGTTGTCAGATAGCGGGAAGCGTTTATTGCCGGATTCAATCAATACCCAGTAATTTCCGTGGCAAGGTGGCTTTGCCCCCCACTGCCGCGGCCCCCTTAGGACATATTCTCTCCTTTGCTGGTTTAGTTGCTTTGTGTGGGGAGTGAGTGTGGTGTGATATTTTCAATATTGGCAAAGGATAGTACCATGAAAATCGAGCATAGTATGGTGGATTTTCATGGTGCTAATTCAGGGAGGAAATGATGTGTTAACCTTAGGGTTCTCGGCCTGATAGCCAAAAATTTTTCAATAAACCGGGTTCGTTCTTGAAGCTGGACGGGTGAGTATCGGCCATTTCTTGGCGTGAGTCGGGTATAGTCTTGAAGGGCTAAGCGGGCACGATCGGCTTTATATGATCTAAGATGGTCCGCGATTTGTTTTAAGATGTCCAGGGCCTGTTGATTGGCGACTTGGTAGGTGAAGCTGGGAGTGTGGTTGGCTTTGGTAACTCGTTTGTTGGTGATTTTGCCTACTCCAGTTATTTCTTGGACATACTTCAGAATGCTCAGTTCCGTACTGCTGATCGTTATGACCAAGGCTCGATGTTTGTTGAGATTGCTCCTCGACAGGGTGATCGTGCCTTCCCCATCGATGAGCCCCGCGAGATAGCCTGCATCCAGGTGTGACAGTGTTTTTACAGTTAGGTAGGTCATGAATTTTCCCGTGCCATTGTAGGAGGTGGGCTGGACAAAAAAGGCCTCTGGATCGTGTGACCCAGAGGCCGATTGGTGGAGGTGAGGGGACGGATATTCCATGCTTTTCAGCGTGGGCCGGACTATGCCTTCATCCACGTGGGATGCGGGGCGTCTTAGCATCAGATGATGCTCCGAGTGCCCGCTCATCTGATGACCAGCGGGTCTCTGAGTCTCTACAGGGCCAAAGAAGTTAGCCTCCTTCGACCCCTCGGCGTTGCCATGGCCCGGTGGGTCCGGGCGGTAGGGTTCACCGAATGAGCCCCGTGTTCACCCGAGGATTGCTCCCCGGGGCGACCATGTTTGTTAATCGAACCCCTGTCCGAGAACATTCAGCGCAACAGCCCTACGTGTGTAGCCGATGATTTGTTATTCGCAGTTGCCCACGCCCACCGACCGGCTTAGAGCACCCGCTAGCCCAGAATGTTCTCGTCCGCCGCCGCTGAGCACCGGCATTGGACCAGCCTGCAGTGTGACGCCCCTTCCCCACCCGCAGGCAAAGAGAGGAGGGACGTCGCGGTCAATTAAGCCGCGAGAGCCAAGTTATCGTTGGCACTTAATGTTTTCCCGAAGGTTTTACGAGACTCCGAGAGCTCGACACGCTCTGTTGACCTCTTGATTCCCGTCGAAGCCAGTCACCCCCTTGTTAACGTTCAAGTTTTTCTCCCTGCCAATCAGAGAGTTCTTTTATTATACACTGATCCTCCCTTTAAATTCACAAACACGATCTTTGGGAAAATTGTTCTTTTTAGAAGATAGCCACTAAAGAAGAAAGATCAACCGACTGTGTGTCAAAGGGAACACGTCCTTCAACTTCGTCATCCTTTTCTTTTGATGAAACCCTTGAGTCCTTTCAATTCTTAAGAAACTCTCACACTTCGTTCATTCCAAGCGAATTTTTTTTAAGTGTTTCTGGATCCTTCTTTTGGGATAATCTCTTTCGGTTGCGATTTTTCCCGTACCCTCGGAGATTGGGTGGAGAATGATGTTTTAGGGATGGGTGATGACATTCAATGTAAAAAGAAGAAGGAGTAGGGTCTATGGCGTGGACGTTGTTGGTGGTGGCAGGAATTTTTGAGATCATCTGGGCCACGGGATTGAAATATACGGATGGGTTTACCCGGTTATGGCCGAGTGTTGGCACTCTGGTGGCCATGGCTGTCAGTATGATTTGCCTGTCGTTGGCTTTCCGGGTAATCCCGATGGGAACCGCTTACACGGTATGGACGGGTATTGGTGCCGTGGGCACGGTTCTCTTGGGTATTTTGTTATTTGATGAGCCGAAAAATGCTGTCAGATTAGTTTGTATTACCCTCATTATTGTGGGCATTGCGGGGTTAAAGTTGTCTGATCCTTCTTGATCAAAAATGCGTTTGAGGGTTCTTTTTCTTATCGCCCTGTGATTTCAAGCGTAAGGGGAGGTGGCTAGGAATATGTGAGGGGTGGTTTTCCCGTTTTCGCAAAGAGCCCGCATCTGAAGAAAGGGGGGTATGTTTACCATTTTGCCGGCAGGAAGGCTGGAAACGGGAGATGCTGCGGTGGGGGAGTGCTTAAATGGAGTACTGGAAGTCGGCACGGCCCCTGGGAGGTTCAGTGAGAATCCCCCTGGATTTGAGTAAATCAATGATTTGGTGAGTGCAGTCGTCGAAATTTTCCGGCCCTGCAAAAATCAGATCGGTATCCGGTTGAGGCCCTTGTAAATCTTTGGCCATGTGGATGGTGATGACCGGAATCGGGTTCACCAGGGTTTGCAACGTTTGCACGATGTGTTTGGTGGGTTCATGGAGTGCGTTGGTTGTGGAAATCACCAAGGACCCCGTATCGGTCAGCAATCGCACGACTTCTCCAAATCGTCGGATGATTTCATCAGGTTTCGTGTCAACGAGATCAGCATCAAGCCCCCGTTGCAGATTCTCCGGCGCGAGAAGGTAGGCATGCCGTCCTTCTGCGACAAGGACGGTTTCCAATTTTCGGGCTAGGAATCCTTTCGCGGCCACATCGGGCCCGGTGAGTAAGACTACAGCCGCTCGATGTCCATAGTGTTGGGCCCGGTCTTCTGCTCCCACATCTCCCTTGACCCATGCGGAATCCCGTTCGCGTGCCTCCGTTCGAAAATCTTCCTGGTCATCCTGGACCAGTTCCGTGATGATTCCCCCTCCTGCCACATCGTACTCATCCACCAACACGAAACGGCCGGTTGTTTCGAACTGCGTATAGAGGTCAAAGGCGATGGGAAATTTTGTCCGAAGCGTGATATCGGCCACCTCATTCCGTTTCACGGTGGTGTGGGTCTGTCGGTCGTCTAAATTGGTGGCGTCCACAATGCGATGAATGGTGGCCACTTCGCAGGGGACTTCCCTGGTGGCCAGTCGTAAGACATATGGCCGGCGGGTTTCCAAGGGGCGCCCGCCTAACCAGAACAGGTTGGCGCGAATGCGGGTGGAGACCAACGGCCTGGTATCATCGTGTGTCGCAATTTCTCCTCGTTCCACAAAAATTTGTTCGTCCAGGGTCAGGCCGACGGATTGGCCGGCTTCGGCTTGAGTTGGCGGTGGATCGATATTAAACGCTTCAATCGTTTCGATATTGGCTGACTTGTTGGAGGGGGAAAAGACCAGCCGGTCCCCAATTTTGAGTTTTCCTGCCGTGATCCGGCCAACTAATATCCGGCGGGCGTCGAACTTATATACGTCCTGGATGGGAAGACGAAGCGTTAGTTCGGCACGTTTGGATTCCAGATGGAAATGTGCCAGGGAATCCAATACGGATGGTCCGGTGTACCACGGAGTTTCCGGGCTTGATTTGATGATGTTGATCCCCTGTTTGGCGCTCGCGGGGATGACGTATTGGGGAGTGACGTTCAATTGGGTGAGAAATTCCCGGTATTCTTTTTCGATGGCGTGGAAGGTGTCTTCCCGGTAATGGACCAGGTCCATTTTATTGACGACCACCGTTACCTGTTTAACTCCTAACATGGAGAGCAACAGCCCATGCCGTTTTGATTGGTCGCGCACGCCTTCCAGGGCATCAATGATCAAAAGCGCCGCTTCGGCACGAGCGGCCCCTGACACCATGTTTTTCAAGAATTCCTTATGTCCCGGTGCGTCGATAATGATGTATTGTCGCCCTCCCCAGGAGAAAAAGGTTCGGGCCGTATCGATGGTGATTCCCTGTTGTTGCTCTTCTAAAAACGCATCAAAAAGAAAGGCGTATTCGAATTCTTTGCCTTGTTGCTTGCAAATGGCCTGGATTTTTTCGATCTTGCCAATTGGTAAGGTTCCGGTGTCGGCATACAGACGGCCCAACAGCGTGGATTTGCCGTGGTCGACGTGACCCACGATCACGATATTCATTCGCTCCCGGATGGAATTGTCCTGGGGAGTGTTGTGAGATTGGCCTATGGCTGGTGTGACCGTCATATTTACATGTATCCATCTTTGCGTAATTGTTCCATGCCTCGTCCTTCGTCCTGTGCGCGTCCTGCCCGCTCCGCCACCTTGGTGTTGCGTAGTTCAATGATGACCTCATCCACATTTTTCGCGGTGGAATCAATTGGTGTCGTGCATGGGGCGCACCCCAGACTGCGATAGCGTTGGCCGGTGCCTTGATCCAGGTAGAGATTATCCAGAAAGGGAATATTTTCTAATTTAATGTATTCCCAAATATTGATCTCGGTCCAATCCAACAGGGGATGGATCCGGATATGGGTGCCGGGAGGAAACGAAAGTTTATATTGATCCCAAAGTTCGGGGGGCTGATCGCGAAAATCCCATTCATTGTTTTTGTCCCGGGGGGAGAAATACCGCTCTTTCGCCCTGGTACTATCTTCGTCCGATCGCACACCCAAAATGACCCCTGTGTAACCCTTTTCTTCCAGCAATTGTTTTAACCCAAGAGTTTTTAAGGCCGTGCAACATTCCACTCGTCCCTTCGTGTGGTTCATCCCTTCGGCCAGGGCCTTTTTGTTTTGGCCCACGATCAGATTTAATCGCCATTCGCGTGCGAGGCGATCCCGATATTCAATCATTTCAGGAATTTTATAGCTGGTGTCGACATGGAGGAGCGGGAAGGGCACATGGCCAAAAAAGGCTTTTCTGGCCAGCCACAATAACACCGTTGAATCTTTGCCCATGGACCACAGCATGGCCAGGTTATCAAAGTTTTTGTAGGCCTCACGCAGGATATAGACGCTTTGATCTTCTAACTGGCGGATATGATTCATGCGGACACCACCGCTGGTGCAGGGGAAACGACGAGTTTGGACTGTGGCCCGCGTCTTTGGACCAAGGCGGTAAAGAATGCTCCGGCTTTGCCGGAATCCAGTGTATCCTGGGCGAGTGGTGTGGCTTGTGCGAGAGAGGAAGCCAATCCGGCAGCATACATCAGTAAGGCGG
>JAUIKP010000226.1 GCA_030430725.1 Nitrospiria bacterium | reverse complement strand
GACCTGTTTCCACTACGCCGGATCTCTGGAGGACTCCCATGTCAAATTGCAATATGATCTTTATTATGTCAAAAATCTCTCCTTATGGTTGGACCTTCAAATCATTTTCCGAACTATTAGTGTGGTCTTTAAGGGTGAAGGTGCAAGATAATTCGAAAGGGTTAGTATGCAAGTAGCGCAACTTGAAAGACGATAATTCACCATGATCCACGGTCTGAGCTTCGATATTGAAGAACATTTTCAGGTGGCTGCTTTTGATTGTGTGGCAAGACGCCGGCATTGGGAAAGCCATGAAAGCCGTGTGGAGCGCAATACCCACCTTATCCTGGATCTACTGGAGGAGCGGAAGATTCATGCTACGATGTTTGTGCTGGGATGGGTGGCCGAACGACACAAAGGGTTAATCAGGCGCCTCATAGAGTCAGGGCATGAATTAGCTTCACACGGGTATGCGCATGAACTTATCACGGGGCAAACGCCTCAGGTGTTTCGGGAAGACATCCGGCGGGCAAAACATACTTTGGAAGATATTGGAGGTATGCCCATCTTAGGCTACCGGGCTCCGACCTTCTCTATTACTAAGGAATCGGAATGGGCCCTGCCGATCCTGGTAGAAGAAGGGTACCACTATGATTCCAGTATTATGGCCGTGGTTCATGATTATTATGGAATTCCTGGGGCCATCCCAACCATTCACACGATCTCCACCAATTCAGGACCTATTTGGGAGGTGCCACCCTCGACCTGTAAATGGGCCGGGGTAACGTTTCCAATTGCCGGAGGCGGATATTTTCGTCTGTTTCCTTATCAGCTCCTAAAATCACTCTTGCAGCGAATTGAGTCGCAGGGGCATCCTCTCATTATGTATCTTCATCCGTGGGAGCTGGATCCTACGCAACCCCGTATGAGAGGTACGATGCTTTCTGAGTTTCGTCATTACCTGAATTTAGAAAAGGTTCATGGCCGTCTAACTCAACTGCTGCAAGATTTTTCATTTGGACCGTATCGCAATCTCATCATCCAGTAACTGATAGACCGTGTTTGTCAGCAAGCACACTACATTCTCCATTTAAGGGGGTTTTTTTAGATCATGGTGAATTGCAGGGTAGTTTGTGAGGTCTTTTTTTTAATATTGTCCCCTTTCCCAGCAATCCCATATCCTTCTGACAGTAGGTCCCCATCTCTATTGCGAATTTCATAATACCTTCTGAAAAGAACTTCAATCATAATTCCGCTTACAAGCCCTATCCTCAGAGAGGATTCTAAAAATCCAAAAAACACAATTTTGGGATACTGGTCGCAATCTTTTGCCATGCGGGCAAGAATAAAAAAGCTATGGTTTGGTGTAAAAAGTGAAAGTTGACTTAGGGGCATACCAGCGACGTTTCTTCTTCTTCTTGTAGGAGTATGGAACAGTTTTGATTGGACAAGCTTCCTGGTTGTCATTGCCCATCAGGTACTCATCCTTATTGCCTTTTTCTGGTCTTCCCCTGATTTTTGGGACAGCTCTAAAAAGCCTCTATAGGACAGGAGGTGTGGCATGGCAAAGCAGCGGAGAGGGTTTTCTTCAAGCAGGTGGCTGTTCAGATGGCGGGTGGAGCCGATCGGTCCTTCAGTGACGTTGCGAAGGATTTAGGGATTCATGCGAATGTGTTAGTTCGATGGTGTCGAGAGCAGGAACGGGGGGCGAGGGCATTTAGAGGACAGGATGTGGCTCGGGATGGAGAAGTGGCACGACTCAAGCGGGAGTTGACCCGCGTGAAGCAAGAACGGGTTTTTTTTAAAGACACGGTGGTCTTCTTTGCCAGGAATACGCCGGGAGGTATGCCATAATTTGACGCTATCGACCCCGATTTCTGATCCGAATGATGTGTCGGCTACTACAAGTCTCCCAGAGTGGCTACCATGCCCATCAGCGCCAGCCCATGAGCCGCCGGAGGCGGGAGAATGCCCAATTGATCCAGGAAATTCGACGTATCCATACAGAAAGTGACGGCGTCTATGGGAGTCCGGAGCTCTGGCAGGAATTACAAGGGCAGAGGTATGGTTATGGTAAACATCGGGTGGCTCAATTCATGAAACAGGAGGCACTTCAAGAGATCCAGCACGAAAGCATTGGCGGCTTCGAACGTCTGGTGATCTCCTCAGGATTTAACGAATTATTTGGCTCGAAACTTCGGAGCCGAGGGCCCCAATAGCCTATGGGTTAAGGATATCGCCTATATTCGCACCGCTGAGGGCCGGTCGTACCTTGCTGTCGTGCTTGGTTTATTTTTCCGTCAGGTGATTTGCTGGGCCATGCACCCGCATGTGGGGCGAGAACTTGTCTGCCAAGCGTGTTGATAGGGTATGGTTACGAACACCCTCAGAGGCAGTGATCCTTCATTCAGATCAGGGGACACATCCGGCAGATGCGATTCTAGCCTTCTTGCTGATGCATGGGATTGTTAGCAGTTTGAGCGGTGCCATCCTCGCATGACAGATCCCGGATTCGCCGCGGCTTGCTGTCGTAGCGCTTCTGGCGTACCGTGCCGCATTATCCGCACTCGGTTTTTCGCTGCTCCAACCGGATAATACGAGCCTGCTGATCACAAAATATCCCCTGCATTCAACTCGTAAGTGCAACTTGACTCTCGTGCGAAGAAGAGAAGCTGCAGTAGGATCGGAGCTTCTTTCACCGCCAAGTAAGAGGAGCACCAATGACCTATATCAGCAGCTTACCCAAGAACACCGCTATCAAATTTATGCCCTCATGAAAACGGGGCAGCAGCAAACAGCGATTGCGATCGTCGTGGGAGTCCAGAAGTCTACGGTCAGTCGCGCAATACGGCGTAACTGTGGCTTGCGCGGCTATCGCCCCTTGCAGGCTCACCAGTTGGCCCAGCAGCGTCGCCAGCGCCGAAGCCGCCGCCTGGCTGGAGAACCGTGGAGCGTCGTCGACCGGTTGCTCAAGGAGGACTGGAGTCTCGAACAGATCCGTTTGTGGCTCGCCCAGGCACAAAGGTTCCAGATCAGTCACGAATGGATCTATCAGCATGTGCTTCACGATAAGGCACACGGAGGCACGCTCTACTGCCATCTCCGCTGTCAGAAAGCTCGCAGAAAACGGCACGGCAGCTATGACCGACGCGGGCAGATCCGCCAGCGGGTCTCCATCGAGGCTCGCCCACCCATCGTCGATGCCCGCACGCGAATTGGCGACTGGGAACTGGATACCATCATCGGCAAAGGCCGGCGACACGCGCTGGTTTCCCTGACAGAACGCACCTCACGGTTGGCGCTGATCGCTCAGGTTCCTAATAAAGAAGCAGCGGGTGTGCCGCAAGCCATCTTAACTCTTCTTCTGCCGCTGGCGAAGCACGTCCATACGCTCACGGCAGATAACGGGAAAGAATTTGCTCAGCATGAAGCCATCGCGGCAGCCCTGCTGGCGAAGTTCTATTTTGCCCATCCCTACGCCTCATGGGAACGTGGTCTCACCGCAAACACCAATGGCCTCATCCGCCAGTATTTTCCGAAACACTGGGATTTCACCACCATCACTTCGAAAGATCTTGACCACGTCAAGCACAAGCTGAACAACCGGCCGAGGAAATGTCTGGGGAGGCAAACCACCAATCAAGTATACTTGGGGATTCACCCATCTGTTGCACTAGCGAGTTGGATCCGCGTCCCCTTGATCTTGGCCTTCGGACGGAAACCGGGAAACTGGTAGACGTCCAACAATCGCCTAATTTTTCCCATACGGCAATATTGCCAAAATTTTTGTTGCTCAAAAACCTCGTTTTCCCTTTTCAGTAGAGCCTATGACGCTAACCCGTCCTCTATTATTTACCCACTCAATTTCACGAAGGGGCAAAATTTTTGGGCTTTTAGCTTATTTTTTCATTTTTTTGGCCGATAGAGTAAATTGTGCAAGGTTTTGTCCGTTGAACCTTCTGTAGGTAGATTGTGAGGAGAAATTTTTTAAGACCGTATGGTGCCTTTTTTGGTTTAGGCTTTCTTTTTAACTACTAATGAGATGCTGATGCCAGCATTGTGACAGAGTCTGCGGTGGTATTTGTTTCCAAGGAGCTCTTTGCGGGGGCAGTTACGGTTTTTAGGTTTATTATTAATTGTGTCCAGATGAAGGGGGATGTCATTTAGCACATGGATAATCGAGGTGTATTGCGCCTGGTTATTTTCATCCTGTTCTGGGTAATGGCTCATTCTCCCAGTCTGGTCTTTGCTGCTCTAACTCTGGAATCCTCCTTTAACCTGACTCAAGCTTACACGGACAATCTTTTTTATAATGATAATAACAAAGAGGATGATTTTGGAACCTTTTTGGGACCCAATTTTGAGCTAAAATATTCCAACCCTGATATTGTGATTGGTGGGTTGTATTTCGGCCGGTTCGTTACCTATGTCAACAATCCTGATCAAAACCGGTATATTCAAAACGCCAATATTATCTTGGACCTCCCGTTTTTAACCAAACAGTATAAGAACTTGACAGTAAAAATCGATGAGGCTATGACTTTCACCCCTCAATTAGATGCCTTTTCATTATCCGGGGCGCAGGATATCTTCACCACGCCTTCAGTTCAAGGTGGGGCTGGGGCCTCTCAGATCTCTGGTGCTTCGGAAGGTGTTGGTGGGACGCAGGGGGTGTATACGAGTCGTGCGAGTTCGTTCCTCAACCGTGCCGGGATTACGCTAGGATATACCTGGTCACCTCGCCTGACTCCCACTCTGGCCTATAACAACCAATATCGACATTTTTTTTCAAGCAAATTTCAAGATTCCATGATACACACCGGATCATTTTCTCTGCCTTATGAAGTGAGGAGTGCCACGATCGGTGCGTTATATTCCTATCGGCAAACAGAATTTATTGGTACATCCACGGAAAACACCTCGGCGGATCAAATTATTAGCCACAATATACAACTGCAAATTTCTTCGAATATTACTCCTTCGTGGACCGGGACAATTCGTGGTGGGATGGCGTTTACCAAACAGAAAAACGCTGAAGAATTTGAAGACGGAGATTCTACGACTACCCTTTCCAATAAGTGGCAGACCAATCCCATTGGCGGAGTGACGCTGACAAAAACATATCAAAATGGGAGCATTTCCCTGGATGCTTCTTCAACTATTGGGAGTGGCGGAGGATTAGCCTCTCAAGCGACCCAAACGCAGATCATTACGGGCCAAATTCACCATAATCTGAGCTTGAAAATGAATGTCTTTGCCTCTATCGGGTACGCGCAGAATAGGTCGATTGGCGATGGAGATGCCTTGGACGTTAATACCTATCGGATCCAACATGGATTTGGGTATCGCTTTTTCCCATGGCTTTCCGGAAATTTGATCTATTCCCATATCGACCAACGTTCTCATGGCTCCGCGGCTGATGATGTACACGTCAACGAGATTTTTCTTGGATTCTCTGCTATTGCCGATCCCTGGATTTTGATAAGATGAACGATAGAGAGGAAAGGTATTTTTTAATATTTGGAATTTCTTGGTTGTTTTTGATCCACGAATACCACACTTTTTTTTGAATGATCGGTCAAGGTTGACTGACAAGAAAGGGTTATCTCCGATTCCTTTTATGTGCTCAGATGAGAGTCTCTGTTAGAATAAGGCGTTTTTCCCCTTATACCCCGCCTATGAATTCAATCCCTCCCCGTCTTGTGCTGGACAATGGCTGCGAATTTGAGGGTTTTCTCTTCGGTAGTCGAGAGGCTGTTTCCAATGAAGTGGTCTTTAATGAGTTCCATTCCCGGTAGTGTGCTATGGGGTTACCTTATGAGAACTGTAGACGATTCATCCGTTGATACATCGCAGAAGTCGCCGAGGGGACGGTTTTCGTGTCGTGGCGTCGCTGGCTCACGGCCATTTGTAGGGCTCTGGTCAGCAAGGACGTCGTTATCGAGGCCGCACAGGCCCACCCCCA
>JAUIKP010000225.1 GCA_030430725.1 Nitrospiria bacterium | reverse complement strand
GATGCCCGCCATAAAATTCCTATCCCTGGAGATGGACCGAGCTTGGAACCGATGGAAAATGTAATGTTCCAGATCCCTGATACACGGGACCGGTACCTAACCCTGTATACATGACCTGAATTGCCTCACGAACCCTATGATAGACGGGAAAAATCAGGGCTTCATTCTTTTTGCCTTGTTCCTGAATCAGACGTGCCAGCCGAAGAAGGTCCGTCAACATCCTTTGTGCCAATTGTGCCCGTGGGTCCGGAACGGCTTTCAACCAATTCCAAATTGATTCTTGTGCAGTGGATCCGGCCAACCGGTAAAGCTCACCCTCTACCTGCTGCTCCAGCTGACACATCATCTCCAACACTTGTTCCTTTTGACTGCTTACCTCGACCAACTTAGGCCGATCCATGATCCGAAGACTGTGGGCTTCTTGAAATAGCAACACACCATACCGCTGAAACACCGATTGAGCCTCAGCCAACATTTCCAGCAATGGCTCCCACGTTGCCGGTTGGGGGTGAATCATCAGTTAGCCATTTCCTTCATGAGCATCTGGTGATTATTTCGAGCCCAGCTCGTTAAGAATCGTCTCTCGGGTCAAGGCATCAGCCACCTGACTTGAGGTCGCCAATGCCTCCCCCGCCTCCAACACCTGCTGAATCCGCCTGATTTTGTCTTCTCTCAGCTCAGGAACCTTCGCCACTCGAGTGGTATAGTCGCGTATTTCCCGTGCTAAGATCGAAAGATCAACAGGATCAGCAGAAGAAGAATGCTGGGCGACCCTTGGTGGTCCGGTCTCTTGCGTTTGAAGGTTTTTAGCTTGGACGTGAAAAAATAGTTTCCCCAGCTCTCCACTGGGATCAAGGCCCCGTATGGTCATGGCATCTTGCCTCCTTCTCTCTATGTATCGGAAGCAACACCGTTAAACTTTACAGAACCTCTCAAGATTTCAAAAAAGAGGAGCCGCTGCGGGAGATGGTGTGAGGTCTTCATTCCTGGCGACCGCGTCCAACACATACGCAGAAAGGCCGATCCCTCCCGCCTGAGCGGCACGTTTGCCAATTTCTTCGTCATAAAATGAATAATACATGTCCCCCATGGGGTTGGCTGATAACTCGCCTTTGGGGACCGTCTCTCGCATCACCTTCATCAAATAGGACAAAAAATAGGATTCGAATTCCTGACTCGCACGCAGTAATTCTCCTCGACGAACGGAATCTTCCACACGATCGATCCTTCCGGTGGTTACGGAGTGTGACAAACCCGTCATATCCACAGGGAACATGCCAGCAATCATAAACAACATCCTTTCCATGAGATGGTCGTACACCACATGCCGAATTCATCCCCCGACCTAGATCAATTCCAAGTCGGCCTGAAGAGCACCTGCTGCTTTGGCCGCCGTTAGGACGGCCACTAAATCAAGGGGAGTGACACCCAATGAATTCAAAGCCTTTACCAAATCTCCAAGCGTTACGGAGCTGTCTACTTGAATCACTCGACCATCCTCTTCTTGAACATCGGTTTGGACATCCGGAGTCACGACAGTTCTTCCGGCACCCTGTCCTCCTCTCCCGATAAAGGCTGTCTCAGGTTGAGAGACATTAAACTGCGTCCCCACCTTGATTGTTAGATCGCCGTGGGATATGGCCATCCTTGCCAAGCGAACATGTTCCCCCATGACAATCGTTCCCGTGCGCTCGTTCACCACAACCTTGGCCAGGACATCCACATTCACATCCAGCCCTTCAACCGCAGCAATCATTTGGACAATCTTGCCCTGAAACCGTTCAGGAACCCCCACGTGAATCTGTCCCGAGCTGACAGCCGAAGCCACACCATCCCCAAGATGAGCATTAATGGCTTCAGAGACCCGTAATGCCGTGATAAAATCAGCCTGATGCATGGTCAAAGAAAACTTGTCCCACGCTTGCATGTCCACATCCACCGCTCGTTCAACGATCGCTCCCCCAGGAATAATCCCCCCGGATTGCTGATTTTTCTTCACGGTTGTCCCTCCGGCACCAGCTTCGAATCCAGATGTAGAGAGGGGCCCTTGAGCGACGGCATACACCTGTTGGTTGGCGGCTTTCAGCGGGGTCAACAACAGCGTTCCTCCTCGCAAACTTTTGGCATTGGCCATGGAGGAGACCTGTACATCCAATTTCATGCCCGGCCTCGCGAATGGCGGTAATTTGGCAGTCACCATCACCGACGCGGTATTTTTCGTTAACAATTGAATGGGATCAATATTGAGTTTGAGGCCCATGGTATTCAACATAGAAATAATAGCTTGCGCGGTAAATTGACCACCGACGACGGAATCACCGGTCCGGTCCAGACCAACTATCAAGCCATATCCCACTAACTGGTTTTCACGCACGCCTTCGATGGAGGCAATATCTTTGATGCGAGCCCCCTGAGTTTCTTCAGGCATGATCACAGCCCCGGCACTAACCATGAGCCATCCACTGATCACAACCACGACTCCACCCCATTGAGCCAAGCATGCTCGTCCAGACTTTCTTGACCCTTCTCTGCTATTAAAAAAGGATAATGGACGAATCACCAAATTCTCCTATTAGATCAATGATAAAAATGATCTCATCCCAGAAATGTTAAAACGGCGTCAACCAGTCAAAAATTCTAGTGGCCCACCCCGGTCTCTGGACATCGTCCACCACCCCTAATCCGGTATAGGAAATTTCTGCGTCGGCAACTTTGGATGACAAGACCATGTTCTGGGTATCCAGATCGATACGGCGGACAATGCCCCTAATTGTCATCGTTTGCTTTTCACTATTAACCGTGACCTCCCGCTTCCCCCGAATCCGGAGGTCCCCGTTGGGAAAGACTTCAATCACGTTGGCGGCAATGGTGCCCGTCAAGGAATCTTCCCGACTCGTTGATCCGTCGCCTTCAAATTCATGGGAAGTCCCAGCATCGATATTAAAATATTCGGCAAACTTCTGGGTGAGAGTGTTAATCCCGAAGAGTCCCCCGCTTACTCCAGCAGACAGGCTTGAATCTCGATCTGCGGTCGTATTGGCCTTTTTGGAACCCCTGTGTTGTTCAACGATTTGCACAACGACGATGTCCCCTATCCTGCCGGCTCGCCTATCTTCAAACATATAAGCCCGTCCATTTCCGGGATCCCACAGGGACCCCAGTGAGGGTGGATGGCTCTTTTCAACAAGATTGGCCTCAGCTTCGACCTGCCTCATGGTCTTTTCCTGAGCACATCCCGACCAGCTAACTAAGACCACTACCAGCAGGACTCTCCCCGCCCAAGAATTCGTCCTCAAGGCGCCTTTGGTCAAAATCCTACCTCCACCAGCCCCGATGCCATAACCGTACCTAACACCTCCCGGCCGGATGTCTGATTTTTGACCGGAATTGTTTCTCCTCTTTTACCAGCCGCTTTGGCTATTCCCACGGTCTGAACCAGCAGACCTTCCCCCCTGACCTCAATCATCACCCGATCCCCCTTATGAATCATCGGCGGATAGTCCAACATAACTTTTCGAATCGGTTGCCTCGGAGGCAATGGACGTACGACCTGTTTTCCGATAACTTCATCAAGATCAAGAATAAAATCATGTGTCAGGGAAGGGGCATCAACCATCATCAGAGACAGGTCCTCACCAGTCACAAGCTCTTTCGGCTTTAACCAGCGGGTTGGGGTTGCCACTTCGACTTGGGCCTTCACCTCCCCCACAACATTGACCGTTCGGAAAAATTGATGATTCACAAAAATGCCAACTCGAAAGGCACGTCGTCCGGTCCTCCCTCCCCCTGACCATTCCCCAATTTCAAGGTGGATTTTTCCTTTGGGAACCTCAACCACTCGCTTAGGGAACAACACTCGAAAGGACACCTGATGGTGCGAACGTCCATACCGGCGCGTCAGTTCGGCCAAGATCACGCGCTCGAAATCTCTTCCATCCAACGACTGACCATCAAGACGGACAGATGTCGATGAGACAGGCCCTTCAGCCCAGGCCATTCCATCAGGCATCCCTGACCCGTGCCCCCACAGGAACACTCCCAGTAATATCATGACGGCCATCAAAATTGGTTCCTCTAGCGTCTGAGCCCGTTCACAACCTGCATCATTTCGTCCGATGCCTGAATGGCTTTCGCGTTCAGTTCATAGGCCCGTTGGGCAATAATCATATTGACCATTTCATCCGCAATATTCACATTGGATATCTCAAGAAATCCTTGCTGGATATTTCCAAATCCAGTAGAAAAGCCCGGCGTCCCCTGCTGAGCAGGACCTGAAGACGAACTTTCTGAAAATAAATTATTGCCTTGCGCGATTAGGCCGGACGGATTATCAAATCGGACCAATTGAATCTGCCCAACCTGGGTGGCTTGGGATACTCCTGGTAACAACACCGACACTGTTCCATCCTGTCCAATATCGACTTGGAGTGCCCCGGACGGAATGGTTATGCTCGGGATGAGCTGATCGCCGTCTCCTGAAACCACATTGCCGGTACTGTCTTGTTTAAATGATCCAGCCCGCGTATACATCGTTGTCCCATCCGGACGTGTGACCTGAAAAAATCCTACTCCTTCAATCGCCAGATCTAACGGATTCGTGGTTTGCTTGAGGTTACCTTGAACGTATTCCTTTGCCACGGTGACCGGCCTCACACCTAATCCGACTTGCATTCCTACGGGAAAAACTCCAACATTCGAAGCACTGGCTCCAGGTAGACGAGAAATTTGATAAAGGAGATCTGCAAATTCCGCTCGACTTCGTTTAAACCCTGTTGTATTGACGTTTGCGAGATTGTTCGCAATCGTGTCGATATTCAATTGTTGGGCAAACATGCCCGTTGAAGCGGTATGCATCGCTCGAATCATTGTGGTCGCTCTCCCTTTTTATTTGTATTCCCATGTCCGGGCAACCGGGTCAGACAGCAATAAAATCTTGGGGTATTCATCATGCGTGATTTGGATTACCCCTGAACCCGACCGGCTTGAATGGCCTGGGCGGCCAGTTCATCCATGGCCTTAATCGCCTTTTGCATTTGTTCGTATTCTCTGGTCACTTTGATCAACTCAACCATATCCAGGGATGGATTGACGTTGGATTGTTCCAACATGCCTTGATGCACCGTTGTCTGTTTATCCGGAACGATCTGATCTGGAACAGTCCAAAATAAATTGCCCACCTTGGTCGCTTCTTGTCCGACCCCAATCTTTTCCAACCGTAATATGTCTACAACCTGATTATTGACCGAAAGGGTCCCATCCGCGCCAATCACCACTTCACCAGGCGGAAGAGAAATGGGACCTTTCTTGCCCATAAGTGGATCTCCGGTATGGGCTACTAAGTTTCCATTCGCATTCCGATACAATTTTCCGCCACGGTAATAACGCAAACCATCTGTCGTTTGGACAACCAAAAATCCATCGCCCTCCAATCCTACATTTAACGGCTCCCCTGTATGAGATAGGGTCCCTTGCGATCGATCGGGCGGAAGCGCATCCATCATTGGAAACAAATCTATTCCGGCCACGGAAGGCCCGGAGGTTTGTCCCAAAATGGTGGCAAAGATCGGCTTATCCTTTTTAAACCCTGTCGTATGCACATTCCCCATATTATGAGAGAGGACTTCCATGCGATGTTCAAGTGTTATCGCCCCGGCTAATGGCGGATAAATACCTCGGTTCATTGCTTCCTCCTTGACGTGAGTACCTGAGAATTTCTGCAACGCATGTGCCAATGAGAAGGGGACACGGGTTCTGACCGAAGAAGGGAGCCGGGAGGAAAGATTTTCTACGGATGAGGAGCTTTTACTCCATAAATCCCGGCACCAGTGGTACGGCAATGGCAATTGTTGCCTATTGCACCGTCCTTGTCTAAAACTTCCAGTCGTTGTAATCCCGGGCAGCCCGCTACATATACGGCATTACTTTCCTCATAGGCCTGATCCTG
>JAUIKP010000224.1 GCA_030430725.1 Nitrospiria bacterium | reverse complement strand
CTCTCACGGATTGGAGGATGACCCTATTCTCAATTATGGAAATCGGACCGCGTTAACCCTGTGGGAAATGGATTGGGACCAACTGACTCACACGCCCTCCCGGCAAACGGCCGAACCGGTGAATCGCGAAGAACGGGCTCGCATGCTGCATCAGGCAAAAACCGAGGGATTCATTGCCGATTATCGTGGAGTCAGAATCTCCCGATCCGGAAAACGATTTTTAGTGGAATGCGCCACGGTGTGGAACATTCACAAACGGGACGGGACGCCACTCGGACAGGCGGCCACTTTTTCAACCTGGACCTTCTTATAAATCGTCCTCCCTGTCCTCCTCATTCCATCTTCTGACTTTTCCCTTGGGATACGGATCTGCCGAGCGGGGCTGTTCAGGCTCTCGCTTGCCCTTTGGATTTTACCTGGGCTATGGTGGCGAGGGGTTGATTCTTGACGCTTCAACCATTTTTCATGGGGAAGGTATCATGATTTTAGCGGCTGACATTGGTGGAACAAAAATCAATTTGGCCTTGTTTGACTGGAACAAGGAACGGGTAGACCCTATTCGGGAAGATACGGTTTGGACTGCTGATTACGACTCTTTCGAAGAAGTGTTGACGGAATTTCTTGAAGAACCGAGTTCTGCCGATTCCGAATCGGATGAAGCCCCGGGCGACCGCGAGGCCCTTTCGTCCGAATCCACGCCCCCTTCTCCACTTGGACCTCTGACCGCCGCCTGCTTTGGCGTGGCGGGACCAGTCTTGAACAATACCTGCCGAGCCACAAATATTCCGTGGATCATTGAAGGAGACAAGCTCGCGGAGTTTCTGAATATTCCCCATGTTCGTTTATTAAACGATTTGGAGGCCACGGCCTATGGGTTACGGCTCCTTCAACCGGATGAACTCGAGGATCTCAACCCCAACGCCCCTTCTCCCCCACCCGATGGCACGCGCGTCTTATTGGCCGCAGGAACGGGCCTGGGAGAATCGCTACTCCTCTGGACCGGAGAGGACTACCACATCTGTCCGTCCGAGGGGGGACACACCGATTTCGCACCAAACAACGATTTGGAAATCGATCTGCTGCGATATTTGCGAACCAGCTACCTCCATGTCAGTTACGAACGGGTTCTATCCGGCCCCGGTCTCCACAGCATTTATCAATTTCTTCGGGACACCAAGAAAAACGAGCCCACCTGGTTTGCCGAAAAACTCCCAACCGGTGATCCGGGAGTATTGATTACGGAAGCCGGACTGACGGGGAAACCGGAAATTTGTAAAGAGGCCCTGCAACTCTTCGTCTCTATTTACGGGGCCGAAGCCGGTAATTTGGCCCTCAAGACCCTGGCCATGGGTGGTGTGTATCTTGGTGGGGGCATAGCTCCAAAAATCATATCCGCGCTACGGGAAGACACATTCATGAAAGCGTTTCTGGCAAAGGGCCGGTACAAACGGTTATTGGCCAAGATTCCCGTACGAGTGATTTTGAATCCCCATACCGCATTACTCGGAGCAGCCTCCGTCGCTGCAGGCATGGCCGGCTAACACCATGCAATCAAAGCACATCCGGGGTATTCATCAACACTCACAGCCCTCATCCTTTCTTCGTTATCCTGCTGGCAGACATTTGCCTCTGTTTTGTTTACCCTCATCCCTGCCGCTTCGCCCGAGAAGACCCCCCAGAGCACCAGGCTTGGAGAAAGAATGTCTGCCAGGTTCGATGTCTGTCACCGAGCCTGGCTGGTTGCCAACGAATTATTCCCGAGCGTGAGCCCCTGTGATGCCTTCCCCATCGACGCCATTGACACCCGATCAGCAAAAATCCCAGGCCGCCCACAAAGCCCTTGAATTCATACAGGATGGCCAGATTTTGGGACTGGGCACCGGTTCCACCGTCCAGTATTTTCTGACGGCCTTAGGCCAGCTCGTACAACAAGGCTTACGGATTCGTGGCGTGCCGACCTCACAAGCCACAGCGGACTATGCCAGGAAATTGGGCATTCCTCTCATGAACAATGAGGAACCCTGGGACATTGATGTGGCAGTGGATGGCGCCGACCAGGTCGACCCCCAACTGAATCTCATTAAAGGAGGAGGGGGGGCGTTAATGCGGGAAAAAATTGTGGCGAAAGCCGCTCAGCAATTCATTGTTATTGTGGATCAGGCTAAACAGGTGAACCGCCTTGGGCTCCCGTTCCCCTTACCCGTTGAGATCGTGCCATTCGGTTGGCGAACGACACAACGGCATCTTGAGAATCTGGGATGGCCTTCCCCGTTGCGCCACAAAGCCGGTCAGCCATTTCTCACAGACAATGGAAATTATGTGGCGGATCTCCATATTCCCGAAATTTCCGACCCATCCGCACTCGAATTGTCCCTGAGTCAAATTCCGGGCGTGGTTGAATGCGGGCTCTTTCTGATCATGACATCCCTATTGATTACCGGGACGAATGATGGTCCCGTGCTTACCCGCGCATCTTGAGTCAGAGATCTTCTCTGGTAGAATTAACCGAAATTGTTTGCCATTGCATGCTACTGTCCTTACGTTCAAATTTGATAAAATAAGAATTATGGACAAGGCTCAAGAAATCAGAGGTCTGCTATGACAACCCGCTTAACCGACAATAGAAGAAGGTATCCCGCATGAGAGGACGAAATCAGGGGCAAACAACCTCCCTGAGAAACAGACACCATTTTTGGAGAGTCACGATTGCTGTGGGACTCCTGGGATTCACCCAAATTCAATGCTCCCAGGCACCATCCTCCCCCACTCCCGAAACTGCCCCAGCCATCACCGCAGCCCCAAGGGAGACCGAAGTGACCGTACCGGTCGTTCATGCAGCAGATCCCCCGACCGTGGCTAACGTCTCGACTCCTCTTCTGGCCTCCAACGAAGCCTTTGTCAAAATCGCCAAAGAGGCCATGGCCTCGGTCGTGAACATTTCGGCGACCAAACGTACAGTCCAAGCTCCCGGCACGAATCCCCTGTTTGAAGATCCATTTTTCCGGAGATTTTTTGGGGAGGAATTTGAACGGCGATTTCAACAACCCCGCGAACGGCAGGAGCAAGGCTTAGGTTCCGGAGTGATCGTCAGCAATGACGGATACATTGTCACCAATAATCATGTGGTGGAACAGGCCGATGAATTGATGGTCCTCCTGGGGGATAAACGAAAACTTCCGGCGACACTTATTGGCACGGATCCCAAAACCGATCTAGCGGTCATCAAAGTTGAAGCCACCGGATTATCCACCTTACCCTGGGGGGATTCTGCGACACTGGAAGTTGGAGAGTTAGTGCTGGCGGTCGGCAACCCCTTTGGGTTGAATCAGACGGTCACCATGGGGATTATTAGCGCTGTGGGACGTGCCAATGTGGGCATTGTTGATTATGAAAATTTCATTCAAACCGATGCCGCCATTAATCCAGGCAATTCCGGAGGCGCTCTCGTCAATTTACAAGGCCAACTCATCGGCATTAATACCGCCATCTTCTCCCGAACGGGTGGTTATATGGGCATTGGCTTCGCCATCCCCAGCCAAATGGTAAAAAACGTGATGCAAAGCCTGATCGGGCACGGAAAAGTCATTCGTGGGTGGCTGGGCGTGTCGATTCAGGAATTGTCGCCGGACCTCGCAACCCAATTCGAGGTGCCCGACACCCAGGGCGCGCTGGTGGGAGATGTCTTTCGCGAAAGCCCGGCGGGACAAGCCGGTGTGAAACGTGGCGATATTATCCGCACCTACAATGGTGTCACCGTGAAGGATCCGAACCATTTGCGCACGCTTGTGGCCGAAACGACACCGAAAAGTTCGATTCCTCTTGAGGTGTGGCGAAACGGCCAAATTGTCACACTCTCAGTTTCCATCTCTGAAATGCCAAAAGATACGGCCTCATTGACGGAAATGGCTCCTAGTTCGGTCTCAGGTAACCACGCTCTCTCAGGGCTTTCAGTAGAACCGGTCCAACCCGGACAAACACGCGATGGCCAGGGGGTGCTCGTGACCCAACTCACACCGAACTCTCCGGCTGAACGGGCAGGCGTTCAACCGGGGGATGTGATACTGGAATTGAATCGCTCCCCTATTAGATCCGTGAAGGATTTTGAACAACTTGTGAAGGAACTGGAAGCTGAAACCTCCGTCTTAGTGCTCTTGCAACGCGGAAAAGGGGCCATTTTTCTGACAATCAAACCCTAGCAACCGGACTAATGCCGCTTCTTGCCAGACCTGACACCCTGAGGACCGAACAACCATGACGCCACGAGGTTCTTCCAGAACCTTCCCTCATATACCCCAATTGCTCTTCTTCGGGGTTCTTCTCCTATACCCTGTTTCCACGCAACCAATTCTGTGGGCCTCTTCTCCGCAGATTGCCATCCACGCTGAACCGCCATTTTTTTCTCCCAACCACCTGAGGATCAGCCTGGATACCACCCTCACGTGGAAAAATCACACTCGAGAAGCACATTCCATCGTGGCAGACGACTGTCAGTCCCGCTCCCGGTGCTCATTTGACTCAGGAGTCATTCGTCCCGAACAACAGTTTGTCTTAACCCAGTTAGCCCCAGGGCAATACCCTTATCATTGTGGTCTCCATCCCTTCATGCGGGGTCGGTTAACTATCCATCCTCCGCACTCCCCGTCCTCGGATATCTAATTTCAAAAGCCATATTTTTTGTTAGAACGACTTTCCTCCCTTGTCAACACAGGTGATTGGACGTTTTCGATCCTGTCGCCTGTCCTTTTTTCGTTGCATGCCATAAGTCCCTAATGGTACATTTCTGACATGCTCGGTAAGGGCAGATAGTACGAATTTCAAGTAACGAACGACACAGACTGGTCCCATCGTCTAGGCTGGTCTAGGACGGCACCCTCTCAAGGTGCAGACACGGGTTCAAATCCCGTTGGGATCACCATTTGCTATTATCTATTTGTAGGAGCCGATGCTCTCCCCCTTCTAATTGTTTGCTCCCGCACCCGTAAGGATCAGACCCTCAAGGTCCCGTCTGGTTATTTCTTCCAACTATATCGTAAGGATCTGTGATGACTACAAGAACGTTTCACGATGGTGAAAGCGACGGATTGGAAGCTCTTGAAGCTCTTGATCCGGAAACGATTGAATCTTTTTCCGACCTTCTCTCGTCCATGAAAAAGACCTCCTTTGGCGGGCGACGTCTTGGTGATGCCTTTGAAATTTTGGACAAAATGGTCGAGGATCCTGATTGTACCGTGATCTTGACCTTGTCTGGGGCCATGACCATTGCGAAAATGGGAAAGATTATCTGCAGCATGATCGACCGAAACATGGTACAGGCGGTGGTATCCACGGGGGCTTTGATTGCCCATGGCTTGAGTGAAGCCGTAGGCAAAACACACTATAAATATCACCCGTCCATGACGGATACCGAGCTTTATGAAAAGGGCTATAACCGCGTGTACGACACGCTAGAGATGGAATCAAATCTGAACCACGTCGAACAGGTCGTCACTCAAACCTTAAAACGTATGTCGCCTGACACACCCATCTCCTCAGAAATCCTGACTCGCGAAATCGGGAAAACTCTTTACGACCACTACGAAGGACCAGGGATTTTGAAAAGTGCCTATGAGAAAGGTGTCCCGGTCTATATTCCTGCATTTACCGATTCGGAAATGGGGCTGGATGTCTCTATCTGGGCCATGAAGGAGAGACAACAATCTCAAGACGCACCTCCACCCCCCAATCTCTCCGACCAGAAAACCTGGCAAATTTTGCAGCAATCCCGTCCGGCATTCAATCCGTTCTTAGATCTCAACAGTTATACGGAAAAACTGCTGTCTGCTAAACGATTGGGGATTTTCACCATAGGAGGCGGAGTTCCACGTAATTGGGCACAACAAACGCCACCGTATATCGAAATTCTCAATCTCCGGATGGGTACACAGATAACCCCTCCGCGGTACCAATAT
>JAUIKP010000223.1 GCA_030430725.1 Nitrospiria bacterium | reverse complement strand
ACTAAGACACCAAAGAAACTGCCGATCCCTCCCAGGATGAGGCTTTGCGTGAGGTAGAGCCGAATGATTTGTGAAGAATCCGCTCCCAGGGTTTTGAGAGTGGCTATTATGGGTATTTTTTGTGTGAGGAAGCCTTGAATCGTGCAAGCCACTCCGATCCCACCGACCAATAAGATTGTAAACCCAATAAGTCCAAGATAGAGATTTAACTGGTCAAGGAACCGGCGGAGTCGTGGCTGGGCATCGCGAAATGAGGTGACCTGGGCTCCTTCCTGGCTAAGGCGCCCACGTAACTCACCCATCAATGGCTCAAGAGAGGTCGAATTGGGTATGGACAGACGATATCGTTCCTGAATCCGGCTACCGGTTTGGATCAAGTCAGTGGCCTTGAGCGCGTCCTGGGAAATCATGACCCGTGGGCCCAAACTAAATCCATTGGCAATCTTGTCCGGTTCTTTTCTCAGTATGGCGGTGATAAGGAAGTTTCCTTGGCCAATCTGCAGCTCGCTGCCAACGGTCAGGTTGAGACGGATCAGCAAGGATTCCTGGACCAGTGCTCCAAAACACGGCGCGCGACTGCAACTGGATTGAAGCGGATTCAGCAGTTGCGCTGTCGGGAGATCAGGCTCCGCTACCAACCGACCATATAGGGGATAGGCTGAATCTATGGCCTTGAGTTCCACCAATTGAGAAGTAATTTGGGGAAGGGGCGCTTGGGAGTTGTTAGGGTTGTTCAACGTCGCCATTGCAGCGATTTCAGTTACGTGTGAGAGAACGATATGACGGTCAGTGAGGGAGCCCAGCACGTCATGGCCCTTGTTTGAAATAGCCCGTCGCCATTTCAGTTCGACATCACCGCCTAACAGAGCACGGGTATCCCCAAGAATGACTTGGGCGACATTCACGGCAAACAGGTCCACGGCCACAATGGCGCCGACACCAAGTGCAATGCAGAGAAACAAAAATAAGAAACGAGACCAGGCGCTGTGGATTTCCCGCCAGGCGAGTTTGACAGAAACGGGGATCATGCCTCTGGGCCAGAGGATAATAATTGAGGGGGAACTTCGTTGACCATTGCTCCATCCCGCAAGGTTAAGATACGTTGTGCGCGAGCGGCCAATGACATGTCGTGAGTGACAAAAACGAGAGTGCTGCCGTGTTGCTGATGAAGTTCCCACAATAGGTCAATCACCATTGCACCGGTTGAGCTATCCAGATTGCCGGTGGGTTCGTCGGCAAGCAGGAGGGGAGGGCGGACGATAAAGGCTCGGGCCAAGGCTACTCGTTGCTGTTCGCCACCGGAGAGTTGAACGGGATAATGGTGGAGACGATGTTCCAGTCCTACGGATTGTAAAAGTGTTTGGGCTCGTAATGCGCCTGTGGTTACTCCTTGCAATTCTAAAGGAAGTGCCACATTTTCCAGGGCAGTCAAAGTGGGAATGAGGTGAAAGGCCTGAAATACATAACCAATGTGCTTGCGCCGAAAGTGCGCCATTTCGGTCTCGCTTAAGGACGTGATGTCAGTCTGGTGAATGTGGATAGACCCCTGTGTTGGTCGATCGAGGCCTGCAAGCAATCCCAAAAGAGTAGATTTACCGCTTCCAGACGGTCCGACAATAGCAACTGTCTGGTTGGTAAAGACCTCGAAGGAAATGTCCTGTAAAATCTTGACAGAATGACTACCCGCCTGAAGCTGCATTCCAAGATGATTGACAGAAATGAGAAGTTGGGATGCTGGATTTTGGGACGTCAAAGAGGGCGAAGGCGACGTAGACGATGAAGGAACATTCACGTTGATTACACAAACGGGTTCAAATGATGAATAATAGAGTTGAGAGACCTTATCCGGCTATTATGCATACATGTATCCTATCAGTCCTGGTGCTCTTCTGTCTGGGAATCTGGGGGTGTGGTCCTGAGGAGAGCCCCTCTTCAGTATCAGAATCCATGAATAGCAGTTCCGACGTGTTAGACTCTCGGGCCCAGTTCCCAGCCGAAGAACAATCTTCAACGGCGCTTTTGGTGCGAAAGAATAAATCCCTTCCAAAAATCGTGGCCTTTGGTGATAGCTTAACGGCTGGATTAGGCGTATCAACGGAGGAATCCTATCCGGCTCAGTTGGAAAAACTTTTACGGGAACGTGGATTTCACTATGAGGTGGTAAATGCCGGAGTTAGCGGGGACACCTCAGCGGGGGGAATGCGACGGGTAGAATGGATTTTAAAAAGTCGACCGACGGTTGTTATATTAGAATTGGGGGTCAATGATGGACTCCGGGGATTCCCTCTTGAACAGACCTATGCAAATCTTCGCAGCATCATTGACCGGTTGCGGGACGAAGAAGTGATGGTCATTTTAGCAGGTATGCGCCTTCCACCAAATTATGGGAGAGTTTACACGGGGAAGTTTTTTGAAATGTATGAACGGCTCGCCCAGGAATTGACCCTTCCCCTTATACCATTTTTATTGGAAGGAGTGGCCGCTCAACCGGACTTAAATCAGGCGGACGGAATTCATCCCACAGCAGAAGGCTACACCATCGTGGCCCAGAATGTGTTTCAATCCTTGGAGCCTTTCCTCCAAAATGGATCAGGTCATCCGGCCAATTGAGAGAAACTACCCCTCCCCATGTTTGGGAAGGGGTAAAAAGGGTATTCTCTAAATGGCATGTTTGGAATGCAGGAGGCGTTATGACTTTTTGAAGAAAATGTCATAGACTCCGTAAGCCAGGATAACTCCGATCATTCCATAGTACATGGCCGTAATCCCCTCATATCCTCCGCCTGGTTCATTGGCAAAGGCTGGGTTTGCGGCCACTACAAGAAAAGCACTCAGAAAGCTAGTAATCCGCCTCATACGAAAATCCTCACTTTCGGGCATTGAAAATTTCTTACACAACCTAATTTTTGGGCTAGCAAGATCAGCTACCCACGATTGTTGAGGATTGTAGTAAATTTGATTTCCGCGATGCAAGCTATTGGCTAGTAATTTATAATTAGATTTTTTATGCTAAATTATAACACTTAATCCAAGATGAATTTTTGAGTGTGGGTAGCTGCGAAGGCCAAGGTTTTATGGACTACATCCACGAGAGAAGGAGGGCCAACGCGGTTGTGTAAAATATCCGGTGTAATTCAATGAATCGAGAGCTGTAATTTTACGATTCCAGTCTGGAATGTGTGCCGTCGCAGAAGGGAGATTTTTTGCTGTGTTTGCACCCACACCACGCCACCTTTTGTTTTTCCTTGAGTTCTACCTCGATAGGGGAAATGTCTGTTCCGGTGTGAGATCCATCACAGAATGGCTGGGTTTTTGATCGTCCGCATCGGCACCAATAATAAGATCCTGGTTCCATGTCCATGACGTACGGGGTTCGTTGTGGAATGATAATCGGGTCGCCCATGTGTTTGGTTCTCCTTCATTCTTCAAGAATTTGGTAATAAATCCAGTTAGCCGCAACGGGGCTGAAGGCCATTGGGGCCCAAAGGGGTAAGCCAGAGAAAATCGGCAATGCCAGCCTGCATCTCCGAACGAACCTCCTCTTTTTTGGAGGGATCCCATGCTTCGAGATATATGGTAACGGATTTGACGCCGGAGTGCTTTCGTTCAACCCGCTTAGGGACAGGGATTTTATACTGAATATGCCCCCCGCCCGTGTAGCTCACCAATGGTCTGTCAGTCCGGGATCGCGTGTTGAGGTAATTGGCGATAATCTGAGCCATGCCCTCATCCCTGAAGATAGATGCTTCGAAGATTCGGCGATACACGTCCTTTGGCAAGCCGGGATGGCACGCTTCAATTTGTTCAAAGATCAATTGCTCATATGCGGGATTATCGGTCACGATTTCTTGAATGGGCCATTTTCCCATTTCCGGGTCTTGCAAGGCTTCGGCTAATCCCTTTTTGGCGACCAAGCGAACAAGGGGGCGTGGGGGGTTAAGGCCAAAGATTTTAAGTTGATGGGATTTGGCAAAGGTCACCAATGGTTGATAATCGGCAAACTCCCCACCCCAATTGGTGTTCCATTGTGAATCCTTTATCATTTGTTCGGTCGTCAATTCGGATTCCTGGATGTACCGGTCTAGCCCGGATTGTCCATCCCAACTAAACATTTCCATGGCCAGCGCTGGGTGCCGGCTATGGGCAAGGAGTGCATTCAGGATTTTCTGCGCTGCCTCGAGGTGTGAGGGGGTGTAATGTTCTTCGCCGATATAAATCACATCGGCGGCCAAGAGGTGTGGGAGCAGATCGTCGAATGTGGTGACTTGCTGCCGGGCGACATCGTAGATGTGGTTGACTTCAAATGTCGGGTTGGCTTGTGACGTCGCACAACCGGTGCTGGCGCTTATCACTATAAGACCCAGGAGTAGAGTGAGGAAGTATGGTTTCGCACGTGAAAAAAATTGGGTAACCATAACGAGGCAAGGTGTAGCATAGTTCTCTCTTGTGGGCAATATTTCGGGAGCCATTCGGTTGTTTCAGAATATTCTGAACGGCTAAGGTGCGGGAAGAATCGGATAGAGGGACTTTCGGAAGTGGGCGGTTGGATAATTCAAATATTTGTTTTTTATTCATTAACTTGTGGGGATTGAGACCCACTGGAAGAAAATCATGGAGTGTTCAAAAAGGTTCGTCCAGCAAGGCCGCATTCCTTTGGACGGGCGGAGCGTAGGGAGGAGTACGTGAGCACGGCCTAGTGGCGAGAACGCCGCTGGTGACTTTTTTTCAACACTGCCTTCAACACTTCCATAAGGGATAATACGTTATGGATAATCAGCGACTCGGGGTGGCAGCATTTCGGGAGACAATCAAGGTCAGTCGGGAATCCTTTCCGCACCACTGGGAGGCAAGTCGGAAATACATGGTTTCTGAAGCCTTTCAATCCATGTTGCCTGCCCTTATTCATCATATACAAGAGGCTTCTCTAGAATCTTCCCTTCGCGATCGATTAATCGATGCCCTGCAACAATTCTCCAAACCCTCCGGAAGCAAAGAGGGGAACAAAGTTCTCAAAGAATTGACCGGCTTTCCTCCCTCCAAAGCCGTGCGTGCGCTCATGGTATGGGGCCTCTTGGCCAATGGCGAAAGTCGGGAAAATCCGGAAGACCTGTCCGGGGCCCGATGGGAGGAGATTATTCGAAATGCCGCAAATCCCTATGACGCGTTACGGCATACGGCCACACCCTCCCTGTTAGATGTGGGTGCTGGAGATTTGTCCTTTGAGCAGGAATTGGTGGACCACTATATCCCCTATTTACGGACGCAACGTGCTTCGCTGACCTTGCATGCGTTTGATCGGTTGATGCCGGGTTCCCGGGTAGGCGGTGTTTATCACAAAAATCAGGATCGTGAGCGATATTTGCAGAGCTTCCCGCCGGAAGAATTACGTTTTAAATTTTGGGGGGGCATGAGCCTGGAAACTTTTTCGAAGAGCAAAGGGCGGTTGCCTCGTTACACCATCAGTACGTGCCATGCTCCGGCTAATCCCACCTTTGCCTACGAACCCAGTCGCGTGGCTCCTGAAATGATCCAAACATATCTTCAATCCAGTCGGGGGAATTATTACAAGAGCCGCTATGAAGGGGAACCCGTTTTGGAGGTCTCTCATCAGGGACGCACCTTAACCTTCCCTGATTGGAAATTTGACATCCTGGGTCCCTTGGCCCTGTTACGATTCATGGCCGAACGAAGTAGGGTAAGTATTCTTTCGGCAATTGATGATGAGGTGTTTTGGGAGGTGCTCAGCCAGTTGTTGGCGGATGATCGATTCCGTCCTATCAATAAGATTTTTACAAAAGCTCTTCTTCCGGGAATTTTTGGGAAAGTGTATGAGGAGTTGTCCACCATGGCCGTCGGGGAGAGAAAAGACCTATCCCGTTTGGCCAATCTGCGAGATTCGATGCCTTTTAAAGGTGCGACAAAGAACGATCTGCAGATGCCTTGCCGGTTCCGATATGTGGAAATTCGACGG
>JAUIKP010000222.1 GCA_030430725.1 Nitrospiria bacterium | reverse complement strand
CGATATCCGCATGCGCAAAATAAAGGGATAAGGAGTAGACCCAATGAATACATTGGCAATAGATCAAGAAACAAAATCGGGAACGAGCAAGAAAAATCAGCTGTCGCCTCCTTCATTGAAGGATTCCGTGTATATCGATGTCAGGACACCACAAGAGTTTGAAGGTATGCATATTTCAGGGGCTCGAAATATTCCGCTGCCAGATTTACATAGATATGTGGGCGAATTGAAAACCCTCTCCCGTGAACACCGCATCATCTTGATCTGCCGAACACAGAACCGGGTGAAGATTGCCTATGAATACTTGATTAACCAGGGCTTAACGAATTGCGGAATTCTGGAAGGAGGCATCATGGCCTGGGTTAATCAGGGAAAACCTGTCGTTCGGGGACAACGACGAATGTCCCTTGAAGGACAAGTGCGTGCCATCGCAGGGGTATTGATTCTGGTAGGAGTGGGATTGGGTCTGACAGTCCATTCAGGGGTCCTTCTCCTCCCAACACTGGTAGGAGTTGGACTTCTTCATGCAGGACTCACGGACTCCTGTCTGATGGGGATGCTCTTGAGCAAACTGCCCTACAACCGGATCCGGAAGTAACGATTCCAGATGATATTTTTGTCATCATTTCCATGTGAGGAAATTTTTGCACATCAAATATCCCAAGGAGATGCAAGACGGATCAGGGAGGGTGATTGTTTTATGGGAATAGGAAACGGCTATGGCTGTTACCTATGAAAATTACCTCAGACTGAGTGGCCCAGGCATCAGGAGAAACTTGGCGAAATGAAGTCTTTCCTATTAGAACTTTGACGGAAGCTATGTTGAAACCACTCCAGGGAAGCCAATTGAACGAACGGTTCGTGACTATTAAGGATTGACGTCAAATAATAGTCGTTTAGAGAACTCCATGGTAGTATGCGGCGAAATTTGACCCGGTTCCCAAGCCCTTCCACATGGTTGGGGGGTATTACTGATCAACATAAAGGAGGTTGCTATGCAGTACTCAATGCGTTCATTTGTACTAGGGGCTTTGAGTGTATTGGCCATGGGGTTCATGACCTCTCCTGCCATGAGCGAGGGTGGTGCGCCTGCCCAAGGACCTGCCCAAGGGTATGATATCCACGTGCAAGCTCCTCACTTAATGCCGGACGGCACGCCCGGCGGACCATATCACCACTACTGTAAAGGGATTAATGACAAGATTTTGCAATGCCTCCTGTTTGAAACCACGGACGCCAACGCCCCTCTTGTGGCCATTGAATATTTCGTGGCCAAGGATCTTTCCCGGACCTTGCCGTTGATCCAATGGCATCGATTTTTCCATGATCATAAACAGGAAATCGCCACCGGCCGCGTACAAATTTTAGATATTGATGATCCGGAAAAAGTTAAAGCCATTGCCGAAGCGGCGTCCAAGACCGACGGAGTCATTTACCATCTATGGCAAAAGGGGAAGGATTTCCCGGACGGGACGGTAACCTACCCACAGTCTCTCGGGCATATCTTTAATCAACCGGAATAACCGGATCTGGTCCCGGGGATTCTCTTCTGGAGAATCTCCGGGATCTGTACTTTATGTGGAGGAACATTGATCTTGAGGATCTTGAGCCTGATTAAGGAAAATTTCCAGATTGCGTCGGCCTGTTGGGTTGTAGGGTTAGTCGGCTGTGGACTCGTGCATGCTGCCGATCAGGAAGTATTAAAACCCAGAGTTCCTCCTGAACAGATTCAGGAAGCCCGTGCGAAAATGAATCCTTTCCCTTCTACCCCCGAAAATATTGGAAAGGGCAAACACATTTTTCACGGGAAAGCGTTTTGCGTCACCTGTCATGGCCCCGAAGGCCAAGGCCTGGGTGACATTCCCGGCCTTCGAGGAAAGCTCCCACGAAACTTTACGGACAAGACCTGGCAGGCAGCTCGCACGGATGGGGAACTCTTTTGGATTTTGCAAAACGGCAGCCCGGGTACGGATATGGCATCATTCATCCCCCTGGTCTTGACAGAAGACGAAGCGTGGTTGGTGATATTGTACGTGAGATCATTTGGAAACGACACAAAAGCAGCAACTGAATAGGAATGATACGCTCAAGCAGATGTGTCATGGGTATAACAGGCTCATGGGTAAAAAAGATTTAGACCATGTGGATTCACAATCCACATACCAGAATCGATCTGGGGAAAATGCGGAGAATTGATTGAATTACCCAAATCCAGTAACATGGGGATGGGAATGAGAGAGGAGATTTGTGTTTTTTTTTGAGATGACGATGACTCAATAATTCCGTTCGACACAATCTGCCCCTCGGGACCATTTTGATAACCACATCTAGGAAGGAGGACTTGGCGTATGACGGTTATGCCTCTAGTCGTTCTTGCAACCTGGTTAGCGTTCACCTCGGTGGAAACTCCCTCCCCCCCAACGACCTTGGCTTTGCCTTCAGAACCCGACGAAAGTACTCGTATCGATGAAATCTACGACCAGGAATCTCGCCTACTATTGTCCCTGTATTCCTTGAAAGGAAACGGGGAAGCTGATTACATCACGGGACGGACCGTCGAACAACATGTGCGAAGCACCTACGGAAATCCGGTGTACTACACGCTCGAGTTCCCCATTTTTTATTGGTGGAACCATACGATGTGGAATGACCCGTTTGTCGATGGTGTCAACGGAAACGAACAGGTCTATCAGGAAGAAACCGATTTTGATATGAGCCGATATAAACCTTGTGTCTTTAACGGACAACCCTGCTAGAAAAGCGGCTTCACCAGCAGGGTCTCTTCCCTTAATTATCCATCTGGTCGCTGACGGATCAAGGAAGGGATTTGCCTGCCCAAAAGCCCTCCCGTCAAATAAATGATCAGTACCATAATCAACTGTTTGGGATTATGAAAATGGAAACCCGGGAACGGACATGATGCTGTTTCCCGGAATAGCTGATAACCGGACATGGATGTAATTCCCTCAATTCGTGCCTTCGCAACACGAAGGATAAAGGGGAAAGTTTTTTGACTGGGGACAGGTTTCATGGTTTCTTGGGAAAAAGACAAGGCAAATTGACTTATGAATGAAAGAAAACCGGGAATAGACCGTCGACAGCTATTGAAGGGGAGCTTGGCTCTTGGCTTGGCAGGCCTACTCACCCCTAGAGGTCTCCGGGCGAACGATTCCTCGACGGTCACGCTCCCATTCGAACGGGGTCGCCGTCCATTGGTGGCTTTTCCACAGAAGCGGCCCCTGATGGTGATGACCACAAGGCCTCCTCAATTGGAAACCCCGTTTCATATTTTTAATGAAGACATCTTCACGCCCAATGATGCATTTTTTGTTCGCTGGCATCTTGCCAATATCCCACGGGAAATTGACATGAACACCTTCCGGCTGACAATTCGCGGTCGAGTCAAGCAATCCCTATCATTGGGTCTTCATGAATTACAGACCCAATTTGAACAAGTCGAAGTTGCGGCTGTCTGCCAATGCGGGGGAAACAGTCGCGGGTTTTTCCAACCACGAGTGCCCGGCGGACAATGGGGCAATGGGGCTATGGGAAATGCCAACTGGAAGGGAGTCAGACTTCGTGATCTCCTTCAGAAGGCGGGGATAGAACACGATGCGGTACAGGTGAGGTTCGATGGACTGGACCAACCGGTCGCACAGGCCACGCCTGATTTTCGAAAATCTCTGAGCCTTACTGATGCACTCCAGGCAGAAATGCTGGTCGCTCACTCCATGAACGGGGAGGCACTCCCCCTGCTGAACGGTTTTCCTCTTCGCCTCGTCGTGCCTGGATGGTATGCGACGTATTGGGTGAAGATGCTGAATGACATTGAAGTACTCAACCAGGCCGATCAAAATTTTTGGATGTCCCAGGCCTATCGCTTGCCGGCTAATCCCTGTCACTGCGCGGACCCCGGAGACGCCTTCACCGATACCGTGCCAATCGGGAAAATGCCGGTGCGCTCCTTTATTACTAATATGGAGAATGATGGAACCATACCGGGAGGAGAACGTTGCACCATTAAAGGCATTGCCTTCGACCAGGGATATGGGATTGATCGTGTGCTGTTCTCCATGGATGGAGGACAACAATGGCAATCTGCTCGATTGGGAAAAGACTTCGGAGATTTCAGCTTTCGTCCGTGGGAAGCCCAATTTATTCCCAAGCCTGGCCATACCTATGCGCTTCAATCACTGGCCATCAATCGTATTGGAGAATCACAGCGGTTCGGCGCCCGATGGAATCCAAGTGGATATCTTCGCAATGTGGTCGAAAGTGTGAATATTCATGCATCCTGAGGTTCACTCATGATCCCTGTTTGGATATTCTTGTTATTGGTGGTTGGAGCCACGGGGTTTGCCTGGGGTAGTCCGGGGGGTGGCAATGACAGAGAGCAGGGGTCCATTCTCAATCTTCCTCCGGATCCGATTTCCTTTCAACCTGGTCCAGGGAGTGACCTCGCAAGCCGGTACTGCCTTATGTGTCATTCCGCAGAGTACGTGTATACGCAACCAGCTCATCCACGTGAGCATTGGATAAAAATCGCCAACAAAATGAATGCATCCTTTGGCTGTCCGATCTCGGATGAGGACATGGCTCCATTGGTCGACTATTTGGTGACGCAAAATTCACTCCAGCCTTCCCCCTCTGCCCAGCATGTCCAACGGGACGACCGGAAGGAAACACCCGGTCAATCCACCACTCAATCGGGCGATCCCCAAAAAGGGAAAACCCTCTATGGACGGCACTGCGTGACGTGTCATGGACCTGGCGGCAAAGGGGATGGCCCCATTGGACAGGCCCTGATTCCGCCAGCCGCCAACCTTACCTTACTCGGCAAACAATCAGATCAAAGCATTCTTGATACGCTTCGCAACGGCCGACCGGGAACAGCCATGCCTGCCTGGAAGAATGATCTGAATGCATTAGAATTGAATCATCTTCTTTCATTTCTCCGAACGCTAAGTCCATAACCGCAATGAATCCTGCAAACCTGGCTATTAGGCCACTCCATCAGCAGCGAAATATCTTTTTTGAGTTTCCCCGATACAAATTTACTTTCCGATCAGGATTTCATGAACCCTGAGATAAAGCCTTGGGGAGGCTGTGGTCGTTGCGGCCACAAAAAGTCCCGCTTCCCCCATCACTATCGGCTAGCCCATCTACACCAATATTGAGATCATTCCCATGCGCCATGTCAAAATTGTAGCTACAATCGGCCCTGCGACTTCCTCCCCAGACTGTTTAAAACAACTTCTCCATGCCGGAGTCAATGTCGCCAGGTTTAACATGTCCCATGGAACCCCCGACTGGCACAAGACAACCATTCAACGCCTTCGAGACATTGCTCTTGCGGAAAAGATCCCACTTGCCATCCTTGTAGACTTAGCAGGACCGAAGATCCGTCTGGGAAACCTCCCAAACGAAGGAACCGTCCTGCAGAAGGGCCGGGATATCATGCTGCTCGCGAAGTCAGATCAACGCTCAAGGCACAGCGAATCGGGGGATACCCTGCCGGTTAATCTTTCCCATTTCCCGGATCGAATGGAATCGGGTCAAATCGTCTTAATTGATGATGGCAATATTTCCCTCACCCTGGAAAAACAGGAAACCAATCGACTGATCTGCAGAGTCGTGGTAGGAGGCAAGGTCACTTCACATAAAGGTGTTAATTTTCCTGGCCTCAAACTCGACATTCCGGGATTTACGGAAAAAGACGCCAATGATCTTCAAGTGGCCATCGATGTCCAAGTCGATTATGTGGCCCTCTCTTTTGTTCGAAGTCCGCAGGATATTCACACCCTCCAAACGGCTTTGGCTAATCGATCAGCAGTAATTCCTATCATTGCCAAAATCGAAAGACCTGAAGCCCTGACATGTCTTGATCACATCCTTGATGTGGCAGATGGAGTGATGGTCGCCAGAGGTGACCTGGCGTTGGAGATAAGCCCAGAAGAAGTCCCTCTCCGGCAAAAG
>JAUIKP010000221.1 GCA_030430725.1 Nitrospiria bacterium | reverse complement strand
ACGGCTTTTACGACGAGAACTTCAAACTTCAGCAGGGCATCAATGGGTGGCCGTCCACCTTTTTCTGCTTGAAGCGAAGGAGAACAGAGTTGAGGGACGGCCGAAAGGCCTTTCAGGGGACATGAAAAGCGAGAGCGTCTAACGGATCCCCGTTCTGACTAAGGGCCTCATACCGGGTGGCGAGACCACAAAAACTGAGTTGGTGGTGTGTCGAGATTAGCAATCCTAGAAGGATCGCAAATATGCTTTCAGGTATCAGGGAATATTAGAGATGCCTTAATGTCAACCCATGTATGGGATCCTCACAATCCTCCTAAAAATTCGGCAAAGACGATGTCCACAATAGAAGTAATGAAAGGGAAATACTGGATAGAAGAGCTTTTATAAGTAGGAATTGCCGAATCTTAAGAGCGAATCTTTTTTCCCTGTGAGACCAAATTGATCACTTTTTCTGCATTGTCTTTCCAGGAAAGCTTCCTTGAATGAACAGCAGAAAAAGCTCGCATTCCCGTTTCATCCTGCAACTTCTTATTATTTATAAGCGTAAGCATGACCTGTCTGAGATTATTTTTGTCCTCTGGTAAAAAAAGAAATCCTGAAATTTTATCTTCAAGAACTTCGCAAATATTGGGCTGGAAGGGTGCAACAATACATTTACCCATTCCCATATACTCCAAAACTTTCATTGGACAAGCGTAACGAGGTGCTCTAGGTTGAACAGCAATATCCATTGCCGCAATATGGGAAGGGATTTTTTCATGCGGTAAAGACCCTGTAAATCGGACAGCATCCCAAATGCCAAGGTCTTTTGCCTTCTGCACTAGCTCGCCATAAATTGGCCCATCTCCAATCATTAAAAACTTAACATCTTCGTTAGCGGAAAGAAGATCCTGAAGAATATCCAGGAGCATTTCCACCCCATGCCATGGACGGAACCAGCCCACGAAACCAATGACGACACTATCTTTTAAGCCGTATTGCTTGCGTACCTCCACTCCCGAAACATCTGGATTGAAATTCCCAAAATCAATACCATTGGGCATAACCGTAATTTTGTGAGAAGGTACGCCTTGACTAACCAAAATTTCTTTCAAAACACCCGACACAGCCAAGGCTTGCGTTGCATGCGAGCAAATCCAATTCTCAAGAATTCTGGCAACCCATTTGATGGCTAGCTGGCCGAGTTCGGCCTGTTCCACATACAAAGGGGCATTGACCTCTACTATAATGGGAATTTTCCAGAGTCGGCTGACAACTACTCCCGAGAAATTGTTAAGAGCATATCGCTCATAAATAAAATCAGGTCTTTCATGGATTACGGAACGAGCAAGCATGAATATCCCTATAACATTGTATCCCAAACTCATGAGATCATAGACAAAATGTGGGACCTTCTTCCGCAACAAACTCCAAAATCCAGTTCCCGCAGACTTGGAATTGAGACTTTGAGAATTCACCAATCCCACCACTCGAACCTGGTGACCTAATTCACGAAAGGCCTTAATTATTTCATGGACATGGACTCCCTGGGCATCTCCCAATTGAGTCCGATGGTGATAAAGAATATCCATACAACTAGTATCCTAGCCTTGCCCTCACAAGACTCAGCCTATTCTCCTATCTGAATCATGCCACGGGGATATTTATTTCTAACCTTTGCCCACTCGTTCTTGATGATCCACCTACTACCGGATCGCCGCCTCATTCAACCCAACGACCGCAGAGAAGAACCCGGGAGACCACAACACCGCTTCACAATATGTCCGCCTCAGCTCGGGATACCGGTGCCGAGGTTGTCGACTCATATTCGCTTTCATCATGCCCACGATACTCGAAACCACATCTTTCGAAAGAATTACCAGCACGGCATGAATGTGGTCGAATTGTACAATCCATTGTTGTAGCTCAACTTCGGGGGATAGTGCTGAACCTGAGATAAATGCTCCTAAACAAAGAGCTGGATTGCCCCCCAATATAGGCCGACGATATTTAGTGCTCCACACCACATGCTATTGGTGCTGAAAAGCGCCATGAGCACTGAGGCGAACTTTCATGCTCTAGTGCCATCAAAAACCCCTCATGTGGCAAGGAGTCCCCTGCCTTCGGCAGGGAGCGCTTTCACCCATGGGCTCACGCCCCGTGGTCCTCCGCACTAGCTTTGAGAGGTAACACAGACTGAAAAACTTCCTTGACCGCATCAGCGGTCTGACACCATCGGAATTGCTGGGCATAATCCAAAATTTCTGATTGAGACCAGGTACGCTCCAGACTGGTCTTCAGAGCCTTGGCCACGTGCTCCGGTTTTCGTGCCACCAACGTTCCTACCTTGGGAGACTTAACAATTTCCGGAATGCCTCCTACCGAAGTGGCCAACACGGGAGTCCCACAGGCTAACGATTCCATAATCACATTAGGCCATCCTTCCCGCTCACTCAGCAAACAACACACATCCGCGGCATTATAAAACCAGACCAACTGCTCGTGAGGCACCTCTCCGCAAAACCTAACACGTTCGCTCAAATTTAAAGATTGCACAAGACATTCCAAACGCTCACGCTCTACCCCCTCACCAACAACATAGAGGGTCCAAAGGAGCGTTGAAGACTTTTTACTTAAGAGAGCGAGAGCGTGCAATAACACATCAAGGCCTTTGTTTGCATTCAAACGACACACCGATAAAACCAATGACTGGCCCTCTCTGATAAAACCGATTTTCTTTCTCGCCTCCGCTTGAGGGATGAAGAAAAACTTTTCCGGATTCACTCCATTGGGAATAACACGAATTTTCTTTTCATCGACACCCAACTTAATAGAAATTTGCCGGAGGGCCTCTGAGACCACAATGACCGCATTAGCCTTTCGAAGGGTCCAGGTTATAAGTTGGCGAATAATCGGGAGGTCTTTAAACAGATTCACATCTGTCCCCCTAGCCGACACCACAACCGGAACACGAGTGATAAAGCTTAGCAGAGCAGCCGCAAACCCATCCGGATACACATAATGGGCATCGATAAGCGCGAAAGGAAATGACCGTTGAAGTGCCCGGACCTTCCAACAAACCGATACAAACAACAAGAATCCCTGCAAGATCATCCCGATCTTAGGAATCATGACATAACGGGGATGCCACACTTCCATGCCTTCACGCACTTCATGGCTGGCGACCTTTCGATACGTGGCACGCCATCCCCCTAACCCTGGTGGATAATACGGAACCGGCGCCACCACCTTCACACTCCATCCGTGCCGGGCCATACTATGTTTCAGTCGTTGATGAATAAAAACTCCGTGATTGGGAAATTGGTTATTAGGAAATAAGCTGGTAAAGACAAGGATTTTCATCATTAATTACCGCATTACATTCACCGAGGAACCAAATTGTTTTTGCCACATACGGAACATCAATAACGTCCATAATTCAGTCGCCCGATTATGCAAGCCGGATTGATGATCATTCCAGAGCTTGGAAATGGTAGGACCATTCAAGATGGGGTCCCCAGGGCCATCAAATAACATACTGTAAGCCATGTCCTTCAACTCCACTCGAAACCATCGTTCCAACGGAACCGCAAATCCCATTTTTTTTCGATACAGAATGTTATGGGAAAGAAAAGGAGAGAACGCCTTCTTTAAAATATCCTTCCCACTGGTTCCTTTTAATTTCAATGACGTGGGAATCCGAGCTGCAAGTTCCATAAATTGCCCATCCAGCATGGGCGCGCGCACCTCCAATGAATTGGCCATACTCGCTCGATCCACCTTTACTAAAATATCATCGGTCAAATAGGTCTTCACATCCACATATTGAATCCGTGCCATGGGATTGGCGCCACCGGCCTTGTCATAGTAGTTTCGAAACACGTTGGCTGTGTCATAGCCACCCAACTCTTTCCAGATATCCGGATGCAACAAGGTCTGTTTAATTTCTGGTGAAACTGCTGAAACTGATCGAAAATATCCCTCAATATGAGACCGAGCTAAATTTTCAAAGGTGGCCTTGCCACGAAATACCCTTGGTGCCCAATCGGCTTTGGGATATAAGGATGCCAACGTTCCAAAAAGCAAGGTTCGCATGCTAGCAGGAAGGAACCCACGTATTTGCTCCTCTCGATGGTCAAACATATACCGCCGATATCCGCAAAAAAATTCATCTCCCCCATCACCTGATAAGGCAACAGTCACATGCTCCCGAGCCAGCTTGGAAACATAGTAAGTAGGAACCGCTGAGGAATCTGCAAACGGCTCATCGTAATACCAGGCTAATTTTTCAGAAATACCCACCGCATCGGGGTTAACCCTTTCCTCATAATGCCGAGTATGGTATTGCTGTGCCACCTCTCGGGCATACTCAACTTCATTAAATTCTTTTTCTTGAAATCCAATTGACGTGGTGATTACCCCTCCCCCAGAAATCTGCGACATCAAGGCCACGACGGAGGATGAATCAATCCCCCCTGACAAAAAGGCACCCAAGGGCACCTCGCTGATTAATCTGAGTTGAACGGCCTCCCGAAGAACCTCCACGATCTCATCACACCACTGAGCCTCGGACCGCTCCTCTGTATGGGAAAAATCGATATCCCAGTATTCGCTCTCGCGAAAACCTTTCGGAGAGACAACCACAAAATGTCCTGGCCGCACCTTCCGGAAAGACCTGAAAATGGATTTGGGGACAGGGACATAAAGTAAGGAAAAATAATCACATAAGGCCTCAAGGTCGAGTTCCTTGTTAATGCCAGGGATAGCCAATAAGGACTTCATCTCGGAGCCAAATGCCAATTGAGCCCCGTCAAAACTATAGTACAGCGGCTTTTTCCCAACACGATCTCTGGCCAAAATGACTGATCGGTTTGGACGATCCCAAATGGCCAAAGCAAACATGCCCCGTAACGACCCAAAACACGCCTCCCCTTGCTCTTCATAGAGATGCACAATGACTTCAGTATCAGAGCGAGTCTTAAAAACATGCCCTTTCTTCTCCAAATAATCTCTCAGTTCACGAAAGTTATAAATTTCACCATTAAAGACTACCCAAATAGATTGATCCTCATTACAAAGGGGTTGGTGCCCACCTTTCACATCAATAATAGAAAGACGCCGATGTGCCAGGCCCACGGGCCCATCGAAAAAGAACCCTTCATCGTCCGGGCCCCGATGCACAAGGGTATCCGCCATATTTTTCAGGATGGAGGCAGAGACAGATTCTCCTGAACCAACATTAAACAATCCACAAATCCCGCACATAACGACCCGTTCCCCCAGTTTAAACCTCAATGGGATTTAACTTACTAAGGAGGCGAAGCTTAGAAGGCAACAAGGCTATAGTTCTCCAAATTGGTCATTCCCACAAAAACGGGAACCTCGTGCTATTCTTGCTTTTCTGGATGTCCGCCTCCCCAAGCCTGACGAATTGGCTGAATACGTCGTGCCCTTAACCACAGACTCCTTTTTAACCCTACACCGACACCACCTTAGGCTGGGAAAACGGAGGAGACTGTGATTTTCCCATCAACCCGTCATACACCTGAAGGTAGCTCTCCACCATGGCCTGCATTGAAAATTCTTTTTCGACTCGCTTCCTCCCTGCGAACCCATGATTCCGCATCGTCCTTCGGTCTTGAAGATAGGCCAATAATGCCAACCCCAAAGCTTGAGGATCTTTTGGAGGAACAAGCCTGCCAGTTTCGCCCTCCACTACCAGCTCGGAATTTCCACCAACCCGTGTGGCAATAACCGGAAGTCCTGTGGCCATCGCTTCCAAAATGGTGTTAGAAATACCTTCAGCTTCAGAAGTCAAGATACATACATCCATGCTCTGTAACAAACGAGGAATATCGGTTCGCGCACCAGCCATCCATACCATATCGATTAAGTGAGAGTCGCGAACCAATTGTTCAAGTTCCTGCCTTAGGCACCCGTCGCCAACGATGACGACACGGACCTTATCGACTATTGTCGGGTCCAATTTTACGAGAGAGGTTA